>NZ_JSWE01000057.1 GCF_000815465.1 Candidatus Jidaibacter acanthamoeba
TAAAATGGAAAACCAAAGATGCTATGGGTTATCACTAGTTATAAAACAGCTTATAATACCAGCCGAGGTATTGAGACAATCAATATGTTATTCAAGGGGCAGCTTTATCACTTACTTAAGAGCTCTGCTGTAAATATTAAATACTTTATTGAAAGGCAATTTAACTTACCTACTCCTACTTATGAATTCTAAAAAACCTCACAAAACTAGATAACTTCTTCCTTCAATTTAATTCTTTGCAACGCTACTCTATATACTAGATACAACTACCTGTTGCAAAACCTGCGCTTTGACATGATAAAGAACAATAATATAGACTATCATACACGCCTCTATACTCTGGCTTCTCCCATTTCCCACCGGAACAAAGGCAATTACAAGGCTTACCACCAACAATTAAATCTAAATATTCATTTTCTATGATAATCATCTTTCACTCTCCGTATAAGAAATTCTTTAACTTTAATTGCAACTTATATACCCCATTCCTCTTGATCTACAATCTACTATGCAACTAATTTCTGCTTTTCGTTTTCCTAGAAAGTACTCATTTCCTTGGTAATTACAAAGGCAATTACACATACCCCCACTAATTAAATCTAATTGGTCTTTTGTTAAACTAATTAACATAATTTGCCTCTTATTTAATTGATAGTTACTAAAACCGTATATTAAATAAATTAAAGATGTCAATATAAAAATTTTTCCTCATAATATTTCTAATGTATAGATTAACCTGAGATTCAATAAATACACATAATTCAATTTTTGAGTACCGGTGGGTATTAACTTAATATAAATAAATTATTATTAACTAATCCCAATAAAAATAAAAAAACCACACAAGGGCTAAATCAAAAAGTTATGAATATAATTTGGCTATTCTTGGATATGTCGTCATAAGTTTGGTAGAAAAACATTATATCTTGTCACACAAAAATATATGCGATATTACTTTGTGGTATGTGTTCTAAATAAAGCGTCGGTCATTAACTGTAGGTGACCTACGCTAGGTTATACTTTCCTTAAGGTTAGTTGCTGAGAATCTTCGTGGCTTGCTTTAATAATGTTGTTGAATTTTTCAAGCATAGTAAGGCCAAGGTGGTTTTAATAAATAGAATAGAAGTGAGGAATAAATTGTCTATTGATAATCACTTTAACTTGGAAGATTGGTTTTCATCCACTATAAATATTGGAGTCAGCACAAGCATCGGTTTTATAATATCTGGTTCTATTGGTGGGATATTAGGACTTTTAACATGTGGGGTTGATGAATACTTATTTTCTAGTGGGATAGAAAATAAGCATTATATTGCGCGCTCTGCTTTTTGGGCTACATCGTTTGTTAAGGGTAGCACTACTTTTGTTAATTTATACCCTCAATATAAATTGCTTTATTATTCATCACTGTTTGTTTTAATACCTGTAATTTCATATTCCTCAATTGACTTTCTAGATTATCAATCAAGGATTAATTATCCAGTAAATGCCTTTATTTCTATAAATGCATTATTTGGCCATAAAAATATATTTTCAAAAGCGGAGTTTAGTCAAGTATATAACAAAGCTTTAGAGAGTCCTATTGGAGCATTAGAACTTTTAGTTCATGATATAAAAAGAATACTTGATAATGATTTTTTAGCAAATTTCCTTCAAATAGGGGCACTAAAAATTACTTCTACTATGGTTGATTATTTGTTCCTAATATATATAGGAACTTATGGGCAAGGATTGTTTATAAATAATTTACTCACCGCCTATCAAACTTCCAACATGAACACAATTTTAAAAGAGGGAAGTAAAGTAATGAGTATATTGTTAACTAAAAAAGTTTTCGATTTTCTGATTTTGCTTGCAGATACTAATTTATTCAGAACACAAATCGATTTGGTTTTTCAAAAAAGCACAGAATTACTATTAGATGGAAATAATAGCAAAAAACTTATCGCTTCAACTAAAGGAAAAGAATTAATTAATAAACTAGATCAAGACCTTTCAACACTTTTATTTCAAGGCATTACCAAATTAAACTCAGAAATTACTATAACAGCTAAGTTTTTTATAGCATTCAGATACATTTCAAATGTAATGCCAGAAGCAATGGTTCCTTATTTATTAACTTTTTTATTAGAGCAAAATGTACTGAATTATGTTTTCACTAATTCTAAAAAAATTCAACAAAATTTATCTGAAGCAGAGACCAAATTATGGGGAATAAAATATCATATTTCCACTAATATGGAATATATAAATTTAAGAGATGCTAAGGAATATATAAAGTATAAATATAATGAATTTTTACTATATAGATCTTCTTTAAATAAAGATAATGAGTATTTAAATAACTTAAAAAATGGTGCTCAAGAAACAGCTTCTGGGTTAAATGAGTGGATTGATGCTCCCTACCTAGGATTTAAATATGTGAATAATCAAATCAATATTGCTCAAATCCCTTTAGTTAAAACTTCCATAAAAGATATTTTTGCTTTTTTGTCCAGTAGCTTAGATTACAAATTAGCACATACAGAATTACTTCTAGCTAAAGAACGAATAGATATACTATCTTCAATTTTATCTGAGCCTAGAAGTCAATCAGCTAATCATACGACTAACAATGAAGAAAAAATAATATTTGATAATTATGTGCTTATGTTGGATGGAAAGTTACTTTTAAAGATCAATTATTTGGAATTTCAACCTGGAAAGCATTATGCAATTACTGGAAAATCCGGATGTGGAAAAAGTGCTATTTTAATAGATCTTAAACAAGGATTATCTGGGGCATTAAGTAGCTCAGGTACAATTTCTTTACCAAAGACAATTAATAGTAAAGAGGTTCATCTTATGTTTATGGATCAAAATAATTATTTACCCTTACATTCTACCTTGCTTGAAGTGGCTTTTTTCCCTGGAAGATTATCATTACTTGGTTCCGAAGAAGTCATAATAGTAAGAAAAGAAGTTATTTCCTTATTTAAAGAGCTTGAAATAGATGAATTTACCCTAGATGAAGAAAATAATAAAGGGTTAATATCAAGGTTAGATAGCCAAGAATTTAAGTTGAGTGGTGGGCAGTCTAAAAAAATTGCAGTAATTCAAGCAATCTTGAACCAACCCAACATACTTATTGCTGATGAATTAACAAGTGGATTAGATAAAATGTCCATAATTAAAATAGAGCATGCTTTAAATAAATACCTTCCAAATACAATGATACTTTCAGTTGAGCACCACCCACAAGATAATAACTATGATAAATTTTATGATTTTGAAGTTAATTTTAGTTTAGAAGAAGGTGTTCGTATAAACAATTTAATTTCAAAATCAAGTGATATTAATATGACTCTCCAAGAGAAATCAGATATACAAAGTATGAATATTTGTTTAATAGAAGATTTTATCCTAAATGAAACATATAGCTTAATTATATAGTATTGGTTTAAATCATGAACAATCCAAATAAAGATAAGCAAAATCCCGCAGAAACTCCTTTATTTAGAAATGAAGTCCTTCAAAAAACTAAGGGATCTTATCAAGGGAAAATCATTATAACCAACCCTATCTCATTCACCTGTTGGTCATTAGGAATTTTTTTGGTTACCATTATGTTGATCATATTCTTGTCTTCTGGAGAATATACTAGACGTCAAGAAGTGCAAGGAATGCTTGTTCCAGATAAAGGGTTAATTAATATTTATGCAAAAAAATCAGGAATTGTCACAAATAAATTTATTCAACAAGGAGATACTATAAAAGCAGGGCAGATACTATACTATATATCTACTGACCAGCATACCTTAGCTGGACAAACTCTCTCTGAACAGCAAGTAGGCTTATTGAAAAATCAAATACATATCCAAGAAAACAGAATTACTATACTGGAAAAAAATGTTGCACGGTATAAACATTTGCTTCAAAAAAAATTAATTTTAGAAACTGATTACCAAAAAGTATATGATACTTATTTATCTGCCAAATCATCCTTAAATGAGTTAAAATACCGCATGAGTGAGATTAATAGTAGTAGTAATTATGTAATAAGGGCTCCAGAAAATGGTACAGTTTCAGTATTGACTACTATGATTGGAGATAGAGCTACAGAACAAACTTTAGTTGCTTCAATTATTCCTCAAGGTGCAATACTACAAGGTGTTTTATATGTCCCTACTAATGCAATTGGTTTTATTAGACCTGGCCAAAAGGTTTTATTAAAGTACCAAGCTTACCCCTTTCAGCAATTTGGATTATATGAAGCAACTGTAGAATATATTGATAAAAGTATATTATCATCACAAGATATAAAAATCCCCATTAATTTAAATATTCCATTTTATCGTGTTTTGGTGGCTTTAAAAAAGCAGACAGTAACCATTCACGGGCAAGCATACCCATTAGTTGCTGGTATGCTTTTTGAAGGCATTGTACTAAGTGAGAAGCGTACATTATGGCAATGGATTATGTCTCCTGTCTATAATCTTAAAGGAGGTTTAACATCATGATAGACAAACTTTCAAAGCAGCTACAATTTACATTTAGTAGTTATAAGCTTCCAATTATTTTACAAACTGAAGTAACAGAGTGTGGCTTAGCTTGTCTGGCTATGATTGCAAACTATTATGGCTATAAAACTGATTTATTAACTCTGCGTAGACAATTCTCAACTTCGCTTAGAGGGAGTAAATTACTAGACTTGATCAATATTGGAAAAAAGCTTTTTTTACTAAGTAGACCTTTAAAATTAGAATTGCATGATTTAAGTAAATTAAAAACACCATGTATTCTTCATTGGGATTTAGACCACTTTGTAGTTTTAAAAGATATTATAGGAAATAAGGTAATCATACATGATCCTGCAGTTGGTATTATGAAGTATACATTAGCAGAAGTTTCTAAACACTTTACTGGTGTTGCTTTGGAGCTAATTCCTACAGTTGATTTTCAGAAGAAAAAAGAAAAAACAAACTTATATTTATCTGATTTATGGAGCTCAGTAATTGGACTTAAAAAACAACTTTTGCAAATTTTACTTGTTTCTTTTTCACTTGAAGTTTTTGAAATTATTATACCTATATTTACTCAGCTAGTTACAGATGATGTAATAGTGGCTAAGGACTATCCATTACTTTATGTGCTTGGGATTGGCTTCGGGCTTCTTATGTTTACTAAGGCGCTTTCAAGCTTTGTCCGTTCATGGATTATTATATATTTATCAAACACACTAAATATCCAGCTTGTTGCTAATTTAATGTACCATCTATTTAAACTGCCCCTGAATTATTTTGAAAAACGTCATATTGGCGATATTATCTCACGTTTTAATTCCTTAACTCAAATTCAAGAAAAATTAAGTATTGATTTTGTTGTAGCAATAGTTGATGGCTGTATGATTATTATTACTTTTATTATGATGTTAATTTATAGCCCTCTTTTAACTTTAGTCGTAACGGTAACACTATCTTTATATATAATGGTTCGTATTATTCTTTATCCCACAATGTTGTATAGAGCTCAAGAATCTTTAATATTATCTGCAAAAGAACAATCAATCTTTATGGAAAGTATTCGTGCTATCCTGCCATTAAAAGTCTTTGGTAAAGAAACTATCAGGGAAAGTATCTGGCAAAATTGTTACATTGATAAACTAAATGCAAACATTAGTGTATCAAGATTAAACTTAGTATACCAATTTCTAATGGAACTTATTTTTGGTTTAGAACAAGTATTAATTATAGCTCTTGGAGCTAAATCTATAATGGACGATAATGGGTTTTCTATAGGAATGTTAATAGCTTATCTCTCTTATCGACAGCAATTTATCAGTAAAGCGCAAAATATGATTGAAAAATTATTACAATATAAAATGTTAAAGATTCATTTGGAGCGCGTTGCAGATATTGCATTAACCGTACCAGAGCAAAATATTCAAGGGGTTATTAAGGATATAAAAATAGTTGATGGAAACTTACAAGTAGAAAATCTAGCGTTTAGATATTCTGAGCAAGATCCTTACATTTTTAAAAATATTAATTTTACTGTCAAAAAAGGGGAAACCTTAGCTATTATAGGTCCTTCTGGCTGCGGTAAGACCACCTTAATGAAAGTATTATTGGGGCTTCTAACATCGTCTTCAGGTAATATCTTTATTGATAATGTGGATATTAAAAAGTTAGGTTTGCATACTTATCGTTCTCAAATAGCTGCGGTAATGCAAGACGACATGTTATTAAGTGGTTCAATAGCTGATAATATTTGTTTTTTTGACCCTGAGCCTAATTATGAACATATGTATACTTGCGCTATGATTGCAGCAATTCATAATGATATTGTGCATATGCCAATGTCTTATCAAACGCTTGTTGGAGATATGGGGACTACTTTATCAGGGGGGCAAAAACAGAGGGTATTACTTGCTAGAGCATTATATACAAGACCTAAAATATTATTTTTGGACGAAGCAACCAGCCATTTGGACATTAATAATGAAAATATAATTAATAAACATATTAAGCAGATAGGGGTAACTTGTATTATAATTTCACATAGCAAGGAAACTGTAGGTATTGCAGATCATATATTTGATCTAGAAGCTGTCCTTAAAAAGGTATAGCCAAGTCATTATATAAAATAAAATTCTTATTTTAATTATTAATTAATTAACAATTATAAATATAATATACCACCCGTATTCTTTACGGATGGTATATTATTAGTGAACTGTTAGATTAAAACTCAATCTAACAGTTTTATTTAGGGTATTATAAATGGTAGCGTTGCAAAGAATGAAATTAAAGAAAGAAGTTATCTAGTTTTATGAGGTATTTTAGAATTTATAAGCAGGAGTAGATAAATTAAATTGTCTCTCAATAAAGTATTTAATATTTATAGGTGAGTTCTTATACAGGTGATAAAGCTGCCCCTTAAATAACATATTGATTGTCTCAATGCCTCGGATGGTATTGTCAAGCCCCCGAAATATGTTCCACTTTTTAGTTAGTGACAAGTCATGTAGTTA
>NZ_JSWE01000058.1 GCF_000815465.1 Candidatus Jidaibacter acanthamoeba
AGATGGCCAAACAGAAGTATGAAAGGAATAAGCCGCACGTTAACATAGGTACGATAGGGCACGTTGACCATGGGAAGACGAGTTTAACGGCAGCAATAACGAAGTTTTTTGGAAATTTTGTAAGTTACGATAATATTGACAAAGCGCCTGAAGAGAGAGAAAGAGGTATTACAATTAATACCGCGCATGTTGAGTATGAGACTGAAAGTAGGCACTATGGGCACGTAGATTGTCCTGGGCACGCTGACTATGTTAAGAACATGATTACCGGTGCTGCACAAATGGATGGAGCGATATTGGTGGTTAGTGCAGCTGACGGACCTATGCCGCAAACCAGAGAACATATATTATTAGCACGTCAGGTTGGTGTACCTGCGCTTGTAGTGTTCTTAAATAAAGTAGATATGGTAGATGATCCCGAGTTACTGGAACTGGTAGAGATGGAAGTAAGAGACTTGTTAAGCAAGTATGACTATCCTGGTGACGATATTCCGATTATCAGAGGATCTGCATTGTGTGCGCTTGACGGAAGTAACCCCGAGCTTGGCGAGAATGCGATCAGAGAGTTATTAAAGCAGGTTGATGCGTATATACCGTTACCTGAGCGTCCGGTTGACAGGCCGTTTTTAATGCCGATTGAAGATGTATTCTCTATTTCCGGAAGAGGGACTGTGGTTACCGGAAGAGTTGAGCAGGGTGTAGTTAAAGTTGGAGAAGAGATTGAAATAGTTGGTCTTAAGCCTAATGTTAAGACGACTTGTACGGGAGTTGAGATGTTCCGTAAGCTTCTTGATCAAGGACAGGCGGGTGATAACGTTGGTGTGTTGCTACGCGGTATTGGTAAAGAAGATGTAGAGAGAGGGCAGGTTTTAGCTAAGCCCGGAACTATAAAGCCGCATAAGAAGTTTAAGGCTGAAATATATGTATTGAATAAGGATGAGGGTGGAAGACATACACCGTTCTTTAGTAACTATAGACCTCAGTTTTACTTCAGGACTACTGATGTAACGGGCTCTATCGCGTTACCTGAAGGAGTGGAGATGATTATGCCGGGAGATAACACAGCTATAACGGTTGAGTTAATATCTCCGATTGCTATGGACAAGGGTCTTAAGTTTGCTATCCGTGAAGGCGGCAGAACTGTAGGTGCAGGCGTCGTAGCTGAAATAATTGAGTAAATTGGAATAGGTAAAATATGAGCCAACAAGAGATAAAACTAAAACTGAGATCATTTGATCATAGAGTTTTAGATGCAGCTGTAAAAGACATAGTCGGAACTGTAAAAAGAACAGGAGCTACAATCAAAGGACCTATTCCTTTGCCAAAAAAAATTGAGAGATTCACTGTAAACAGATCTACACATGTTGATAAAGAATCCAGAGAGCAGTTCGAAATTAGAAATCATACAAGATTAATGATTATTGAGCTTACTACTCCTCAAACGGTTGATGCCTTATCAAAGTTAGATTTAGCATCAGGTGTGGATGTTGAAATTAAATTGATTGGAGATGAGCAGTAATGGAAACCGTTAGAAGGACTGGTTTAATTGCGACCAAAATCGGTATGACTCAAATTTTTGATGCAACCGGAGAAGCTATACCTGTAACGTTAATGCACGTTGATTCTAATTTTGTGTTAGGCAATAAAGAAAAAAACAAAGACGGCTATGATGCGGTGATTTTAGGGTATGGGAAAGCAAAGCCTAATAGAGTATCAAAGCCTGTTAAAGGTCAATGCAGCAAAGTTAAAGTTGAGCCTGTTAAACATATTAGAGAATTTAGAGTTTCCGGTGGAGCTCAGCTTGAAGTCGGTAAACAAGTAATTGTATCCCACTTTGTGCTAGGGCAATTAGTTGATGTGAAAGGAACCAGTATCGGTAAAGGCTTTGCGGGAGCTATGAAACGCCATAATTTCGGTGGGCTTGAGGCTTCTCATGGTGTGTCGGTTAGCCATAGATCGCATGGTTCGACCGGGCAAAGACAAGATCCGGGAAAAGTCTTTAAGAATAAAAAAATGGCCGGCCATTTAGGAGATGAAAGAGTTACGATTCAAAACTTAGAAATCATTGATATTAATTCAGAAATGAATATAATAGCACTCCGTGGTGCAGTGCCAGGAAATAAAGGAAGCATAGTGTACATTGTTGATGCGATTAAAAAAGCAGTCCCGGTGAGCGCTAATTTCCCAGCAGCTTATGCAGAAAGTAATTAAACTAAGTGATAGTTATGAAATTAGATATAATAAATTTGAATAACGATATAACCGGGCAAATAGATCTTCATCCGGAAATCTTTGGTCTTGAGCCGCAAGAGGATATTTTATATAAAATTATCCATTGGCAATTAGCTAAGAGAAGAGCAGGTACGCATCAAGTCAAGGAAAGAGGGGATGTAAGAGGTTCTACCAGGAAGATTTATAAGCAAAAAGGTACCGGTAAAGCTCGACATGGGGCAATCAGAGGTGCTCAATTTAGAGGCGGTGGAATTATATTCGGTCCGCACTTTAGATCGCATGAGTATAAGATTAACAAAAAAGTTAGAAAATTAGGATTGAAGTTTGCTTTATCAAGTAAATTAAAAGAAGTTCATTTAACTATAATGGATGAATTTAATTTAAGCTCTCATAAAACTGCTGATTTAAAGCAAAAGCTAGGCAACTTTAATGCTAAGTCAATTTTAATAATTGATAACAATATTAACGAGAATGTGAAGAAATCTTGTGCTAATATACATACAATAAACGTTTTGCCTGTAGCAGGTATAAATGTATATGATATTATAAGGCATGAAAAGCTTATAATAACTGTTGATGCATTAAATGCGATTAAAGAGAGGTTAGCATGATTCAAGAGTATTTATACGATGTATTGATTTGTCCGTTATATACCGAGAAAAGTACAATACATGCCGAGCAATCAAAATCCAGCTTCAAAATAAGTGGTAATGCAACTAAAGCTCAGGTTAAAAATGCAGTAGAAAAGATTTTTAATGCAAAAGTTTTAAAAGTTAATGTTATTAATTGCAAAGGTAAGAAAAAGGTTTTTAAGGGTGTTAAAGGAAAAAGATCCGATTATAAAAAAGCTATTGTTACTTTAGAGAAAGGTAAAACTATAGATTTTGCAGGGGGGGCTAAGTAAAGATGGCACTTAAAAAGTATAACCCGGTTACGCCTGGTACCAGACAGTTAGTATTAGTTGATAAATCATCGTTATGGAAAGGTGATCCGGTTAAATCTTTAGTTAAAGGTAAAACCAAAAACGGTGGAAGGAATAACACCGGTAGAACTACTGCTTGGAGAAAGAGTGGTGGTCATAAGCAAAGATATAGATTCGTCGATTTTACAAGAAATAAAAAAGATGATCAATTTGCTACTGTCGAAAGGCTTGAGTATGATCCTAATAGGACGGCGTTCATAGCTTTGATTAAGTATGAAGACGGTGAATTATCTTATATCTTGGCTCCGCAAAAGCTGAGTATTGGTGATAAAGTTGTTTCCGGAAGTAATTCCGATATTAAAATAGGAAATTCTTTACCTTTGAAAAATATACCGGTAGGTACTATTGTTCATAATGTTGAAATGAAGCCCGGTAAAGGCGGGCAGCTTGCTAGAGCGGCTGGAAGTTATGTCCAGCTGGTCGGTAAAGATGGAGGTTATGCTCAATTGAAATTAAGATCGGGTGAGTTAAGAATAGTAGAATCAACTTGTAGAGCTACAATTGGTGCTGTTTCTAACCCTGATAATCAAAATATTTCTATTGGTAAAGCCGGAAGAAACCGTTGGCTTGGAGTTAAGCCATCAGTTAGAGGTATTGCGATGAACCCGGTAGATCATCCGCATGGTGGTAGAACAAATGGTGGAAGACACCCTGCTACGCCTTGGGGTAAACCTACAAAAGGTAAGTTGACAAGGAGTAATAAACGTACCTCTAAGTTTATCATTAGAAAGAGAGATAACTAATCAAAGGAACGAATATGGGAAGAAGATCTGTGTGGAAAGGGCCATTTATTGATAGTCATTTACTTAAAGCGGTTGAAAAAGTAGTTGCTTCAGGTAAAAATAATGTTATTAAAACTTGGTCGAGGCGGTCGACTATTTTGCCTAATTTTGTGGGCTTGACATTTGCTGTATATAACGGTAAAAAGTTCATTCCTGTTCTAGTGACTGAGCAAATAGTAGGTAAAAAATTGGGCGAGTTTGCTCCTACCAGGACATTTATGGGGCATGGTGCTAACAGAAAGGCAAATAGAGCGTAAATAAGATGACAGTAGTAACTAGAAGAAGACATTTGGATCAAAGTAAAACTGCTTATGCTAAAGCTGCGGCTCTTAAGACAAGTCCGCAGAAGTTAGGCTTGGTAGTCGATTTGATTAAAGGTATGGATATAAATCAGGCATTCATGCAATTGCAATTCAGCAAGAAACGTATAGCTAGAGAAGTTAGTAAAGTTCTCAATTCTGCTGTTTCTAATGCTGAGAACAATCATAATTTAGATATTGACAGACTGTTTGTATCTGAAGTTTTGGTTGGGAAAGCTTTTACTCTTAAAAGATTTCACGCAAGAGCCAGAGGAAGAGCAGGAAAGATTTTTAAGCCTTTTAGTAAAATGACAATTTTTGTATCAGAGAGAGGTTAATTAGTATGGGACAGAAAGTTAACCCATTAGGTTTACGTTTAGGTATTATTAGAACATGGGATTCTTTATGGTATGCCAAGAAGGACTATGCTGATAAGTTACTTCAGGATTTAAAGATAAAAGAGCAAGTTGAAAAAAACTTAGCTCATGCAGGCGTTTGTAATGTTAAAATCGAGCGTCCTGCTAATAAGACAAGAGTGATAATTTATGCTTCCAGGCTTGCCGTAATTATCGGCAATAAAGGCTCGGGTATTGAGAAGATTAAGAAAGATATTGAGAAGATTACCAATAATGAAGTTTCTATCAATGTTGTTGAAGAAAGAAAGCCGGAAACTAATGCGATTCTCATAGCTCAATCAATTGCGCAACAGTTAGTGAAGCGCGCTGCATTTAGAAAAGTTGCTAAAAGAGCAGTTCAAACTGCGATGAGAATGGGCGCTAAGGGTATCAGGGTTAATGTATCAGGAAGGTTAGGCGGAGCAGAGATTGCAAGAACCGAGTGGTACAGAGAAGGAAGGGTGCCATTACATACTTTAAGAGCTGATGTAGACTATGGTATAGCAAGAGCTAATACTACTTATGGTGTTATTGGTATAAAGGTATGGGTATACAAAGGCGATAAAATCGAAAAGCAGAAAGAAGAAAGAAATACTAATACAGCAGGTTGATTTTTATGTTGGTTCCTAAGAAAACAAAATATAGAAAAGCATTTAAAGGTAGAATCCATGGTGCTGCTAAAGGCGGTACCGAGTTAAACTTCGGTATTTTTGGCCTAAAAGCTTTGGAGCCTGAAAGAATTACAGCAAGGCAAATTGAAGCTGCTAGAAAGGCAATAACCAGGCACTTAAAAAGAGTCGGTAAACTTTGGATAAGAGTGTTTCCGGATATTCCTGTATCAAAAAAGCCAGCTGAAGTAAGGATGGGTAGCGGTAAAGGTGCAGTGGAATTTTATGCTGCTCGTGTTAAACCCGGTAGAATTATGTTTGAGCTTGATGGTGTAAATGAAGAGTTAGCAAGAGGAGCCTTTGAAAGAGCTTCTGCTAAGCTACCTATTAAGACAAAGTTTATTAAGCGACTTGGCGAGGAAAGTTAATATGAAAATGTCTGAAATAATTGCAAAAACTGATAAAGAAATCTTAATTGATATTCAGAGTCTAAAAAGAGAGTCGATGAATTTAAAGTTTCATAAAGCAACCGGTGAGCTTACTAACCCCTCGAGATTTAAAGTTGTGCGCAAACTAATTGCCAGATATAAAACTATAATAACTCAAAGAAAAAATACTGCTAATTAAGTGATTGGAGCAAATAAGAATGCCTAGAAAAGTATTAGAAGGATTGGTTGTAAGTGATAAAACGGATAAAACTATATCTGTTTTGGTAGAGAAAACTTATAGGCATCCCCTTTACCACAAAATTTTTAAGAAAAGCAAAAAATATGCTGTGCATGATCCTGAAAATTCATGCGCCGTCGGTGACCGTGTTGAGATTGTTGAAAGTAAACCAATTTCTAAAACTAAAAGATGGCACCTTGTAAAAAAAATAGATGCTAGATAGATTTTAGTTAGGAGAAGATTATGATTCAGATGAAAACTAACCTGGAAGTTGCTGATAATTCAGGTGCCCGTAAGGTTCAATGTATTAAAGTTATAGGTGGAACCCATAACAACACCGCAAGAGTAGGTGACGTTATAGTTATTTCTGTTAAAGATGCTATGCCTAAAGGTAAAGTGAAAAAAGGTGATGTGCACAGAGCAGTAGTAGTTAGAACCAGAAAAGAAATTAAGCGCGTTGACGGCAGTGTTATTAAGTTTGATACTAATGCCGCAGTGTTACTAAATAAGCAGCACGAACCAATAGGAACTCGTGTTTTTGGTCCTGTTCCGAGAGAACTAAGGTCTAAAAATTTTATGAGAATAATTTCTTTAGCTCCTGAGGTATTATAATTATGGCGTTAAAATTAAAAATGAGAAAAGGTGATAAGGTAATTATTATCACCGGAAAAGATAAAGGGAAAAAAGGCGAAGTTATAAAAGTATTACCTACTGATAATAAAGTTGTCGTTTCAGGGTTGAATATTGCTCACAAGCATGTTAAGCCATCGAAAACAAATCCTCAGGGTGGAATTATTCCTAAAGAAATGCCTTTAAACATTTCTAATGTTGCACATGTTGATCCAAAGACAGATATGCCAACTAAAGTAGGATTTAAGTTTTTGGCTGACGGCAAAAAAATTAGGTATGCCAAGCGCTCCGGTGAAGTAATTGATAATTTGAAATAATTTGGTATAGCTATGTACAAGAGTAGATTGCAAGAAAATTATGAGAAACAAGGACGTAAAGTTCTACAGGAAAAATTTGGGTATCATAACCCGATGGAAGTTCCGCGTATAATTAAAGTTGTTGTAAGTATGGGACTTAAAGATGCTGTGCAGGATTCTAAGATACCTGATCAGGCAGCGGCAGAATTAATGTTGATTACCGGGCAAAAACCCATTATAAGAAAAGCGAAAAAATCAATTGCTACATTTAAACTTAGGGAAGGTATGCCGATAGGCTGCAAAGTTACTTTAAGAAGACATATGATGTATGAATTTGTTGATAGGCTGGTAAATATTGCTCTACCTAGAGTAAAAGATTTTAGAGGTTTAGATGCAGGGCAATTTGACGGAAGAGGTAATTATTCATTAGGTCTAAAAGAGCAGATTGTATTCCCGGAAATCAATTATGATAAAATTGATAAGATTCGTGGAATGAATATTGCGATTATAACAACAGCTAAAACAAATGAAGAAGCAAAAGTTTTATTAGAAACATTTGATTTCCCATTTACAAAATAAGCGTTTAAAGGTATTTATGGCAAAGCTAAGTTCAATACAGAAAAATTTAAAAAGAATGAAAATGGCAAAAAGAGATGCTTCTAAGCGTCAGGCATTAAAAGCCATTGTTATGGATAAATCTCTTCCTATTGCTGAGAGATTTGAAGCTACCCTTAAATTTGCTAAATTGCAAAGGAACGGAGCTCCGACTAGAATCAGAAATAGATGTGAGCTGACAGGAAGATCGAGAGGTTATTATCGTAAATTTAAACTTTCTCGAATTTGTATTAGAGCCTTAGCAAATGAAGGCAAGCTTCCCGGCGTTGTTAAAGCTAGTTGGTAATTTTTATATAGGTATGGTTTGATATGGCATTAACGGATTTATTAGCAGATGCATTAACTAGGATAAGAAACGGGCAATTAGCAAAGCATGCATTTGCAACGGTTCCGTCATCTAAGCTTGTTAAAGATGTTTTAGAAGTGTTGAAAGATGAGGGTTATATTCTTGGTTATGAAGAGTTTGAACAGAAAAAAGGAATCAATTTAATTAAAATTGATCTTAAGTATTACCAAGGTCAGCCTGTAATAAATAAAATTGTAAAAGTTTCTACGCCCGGAAGAAGAATATATACTCAAATTAAAAAGATGAAGAAATATTTCGGCGGTTTAGGGATTTGTATTGTTTCAACTCCTAAAGGTGTTATGTCTGATGATAAAGCAAGAAAACACCATGTTGGTGGTGAAATTCTTTGTAATGTGTTTTAGTTAAGGATTATTTATGTCTAGAGTAGGTAAATTACCAGTAACTATCCCAGGTAGTGTAAAAGTTAACTTAGATCATTTGACGCTTGATGTTAGTGGTCCTAAGGGAAGTTTGAAAAGAACTTTTGCTCCTGAGGTTAGTATTAAGTATAGTGAGAATCAAGTCCAGGTAGCTCCGATTGAAGATACTTCCAGAGCTAGAGCTATGTGGGGCTTAACACAAAGACTTATATCTAATATGGTAAAAGGGGTTTCTGAGGGATTTACTCGAAAACTTGAAATTAGTGGTGTCGGTTTTAAAGCATCGTTTTCTGATAGTGTGTTAGTTCTTTCGCTTGGATTCAGTCACGATATAATTTATGCAATACCAAAAAATATCGCAGTAGTATGTGAAAAACCTACCCTGATATCGATTTCAGGTTGTGATAAAGAGTTGGTAGGTAAAATTGCGTCGGAAATCAGATCGCTTAAGAAGCCTGAGCCTTATAAAGGTAAGGGTATTAAGTATGAAAATGAGAAGATAAGACGCAAAGAAGGTAAGAAGAAGTAATAGGGCGGTAAAATGTTAAAAGGTAAAAAAAGTTTAGATAAAAGAAAAAGCAGGGTAAGATTTGCTCTTAAAAAAAGAGCGAATTGTAAGCTTAGGCTTTCTGTTTTCAGATCAAATAATCATATATATGCACAAATTATAGATGATATTAATGGTGTAACCTTAACTGCAGCATCTACTAAAGATAAAGAGTTTAAAGGTAAAAAAATGCGGGTAACTAAAGAGTCAGCTGCGGAAGTCGGGAAATTAATTGCAACTAGAGCAGTTGATAAAAATATTTCTACAGTGGTTTTTGATCGCGGATGCTACCTATTTCAAGGAAGAATAAAAGCACTTGCTGACGCAGCAAGAGAAGGCGGATTGAAGTTTTAACAAAGGATTATAAACTATGTTAGTAAGAGCAGAAACAAGTAACCAAGAATTAAGTGATAAACTAGTATATGTCGGCAGATGTGCAAAAGTTGTTAAAGGCGGTAGAAGATTCAGCTTTGCAGCGATTGTAGTTACCGGCGACGGAAAAGGTAAAGTTGGGCTTGGGCTTGGGAAAGCAACTGAAGTTATGGATGCAAAAGAAAAAGCTGTTAAAGTAGCTAGAAAAAATATGGTTAAAATACCCCTTAGAGACGGTAGAACTCTTCATCATGATATTACGGCAACTTTTTGCTCAGGTAATATCGTAATGAGGTCGGCTCCTGCAGGTACGGGAATAATTGCTGGTGGGCCGGTAAGGGCGTTATTAGAGGTATTAGGGATTAAAGATGTTGTTGCTAAGTCTGTTGGAACTACAAACCCGCATAATATGATTAAAGCAGCTTTAAAAGCACTTACAGAGATTAAATCTCCAAGATTTATTGCAGAAAAAAGAAGTAAGAAGATCGGGGAAATAGTTAGTAGAAGAGATAGACAACAAAAAGATACACAAGAATAACTTTGTAAAAAGGTCTTATAATGGTTACAGAAAATAATACAGAAGTGAAAGCTAAGGCTTCAAAAAAAAATAATACAAAAGAAAGTGCTTCTAAAACCGCTAAAGTGACAGCTGTAAAGCAAGATACTTCACTGAGCGCAGCTGTAAAGCAAAATGCTCCAGATAAAGAAGTAAAAGCTAAAAATAATAAAACTTTAGTTAAGAGTACAGTTAAAGTTAAGCAAATTGCAAGCGGTGCAGGAAGGCTGAAAAAGCAAATCGCCACCTTAAAAGGCTTGGGGCTTAATAAAATCAATCGTGAAGTAGAATTAGAAGATACGGTTGCAGTTAGAGGTATGATCAATAAAGTTAAGCATTTAATTAAAGTAATTTGATTGGAATTTAAAGGTAAGAGTCATGTTGAATCAGTTAAGAGATAGTAGCGGTGCAAGAAGAAAAAGTAAAAGACTTGGCAGAGGAATAGGCTCAGGTAAAGGTAAAACTTGTGCACGCGGCGGCAAAGGCCAAACTGCGAGAAGTGGTGTAGCACTGGCCGGGTTTGAAGGTGGTCAAATGCCTTTATACAGAAGGCTGCCGAAAAGAGGATTTAATAGTTTGCATGATAAGTATTTTGCAGTCAACTTTGATGATTTAGAAAAGTTAGTAGAAAAAAATGCTATTGACCCGAATAATGTTACACTTGATGCACTTAGAAAAGCAGGTCTTGTGAAAGGTAAGTCATCATTAAAAGTTAAATTACTCGGGGATGGTGAACTTAAAAATAAATTTAATATTGAAGTTGATGCAGTATCTAAATCTGCTGAAGAAATTCTAACTAAAGCTGGTGGTAAGGTAGTTTTAGTATCAAAAAATAAAAAGTAAATATACTAATTTTTTTATAGATACAATATGTCCTCATTATCTACTAAGCTTGGCGGAAATGTAAGTTTAAATAATTTTACAAAGGCAGCAGAGCTAAAAAAAAGAATATTTTTTGTTTTTCTTATTTTAGTTATTTATAGGATAGGAAGCTATATACCGCTTCCTGGTATCGATCCTCTTGCATTAAGTGAGCTGGTTGATTCACAGTCAGGTGGATTATTAGGCATGTTTAATATGTTTACTGGCGGTGCTGTTGGTAGGCTCTCAATATTCACTCTAAATATTATGCCTTATATAACTGCATCAATTATTATGCAATTGATGACGGTAATTTCGAGTGAAATCGGTGCACTTAAAAAAGAAGGTGAATCAGGAAGGAAAAAAATTGCTCAATATACGCGATATTTGACTGTATGCCTTGCATTGTTTCAAGGATACGGAATTGCAATAGGTATTGAGAAGATGACTACTTCATATGGTTCAGTGGTATTATTTCCGGGTTATTTCTTCAGAGTAGTTGCTATGTTTAGCTTGGTTGGAGGTACATTATTTGTAATGTGGCTTAGCGAGCAGATTACAGTAAAAGGAATCGGTAACGGAAGCTCCTTAATAATATTTACAGGAATTGTTTCCGGCCTTCCTACTGCAATAGCTGCATTTTTTGAAATGGGCAGAACCGGTGCTTTATCAACATTTGTTATTTTGTTAATAATCGGATTAGTTTTCGGCTTAATCTTTCTTATTGTCTTAATGGAAAAAGCCCAAAGAAGGATCTTAGTGCAATATCCGAAAAGGCAGGTAGGTAATAAAGTTTATGGCGGGGAGTCCAGTCACTTGCCTTTAAAAATTAATACTTCGGGAGTAATACCTCCGATATTTGCAAGCTCTTTACTGTTGTTTCCGGCTACTATTGCAGGGTTCTCTCAATCAATGGAGGTTGGCGGCTGGAGGCAATTTATTGCTGAAAACTTCTCACATGGTAAGCCTATCTACATAGTGCTTAATATATTGCTTATAGTTTTCTTTAGCTTTTTTTACACCTCAATAGTATTTAACCCGGACGAAACTGCAGAAAATCTAAGAAAAAACGGCGGTATAGTTTTAGGCAGAAGACCGGGCAAAAATACAGCTGAATATTTTGATTATATTTTAACAAGACTTACAGTAATCGGAGCAACTTACATATGTGCCGTATGTATAATACCAGAAATCTTAATCTCTAAATACTCTATACCGTTTTATCTCGGCGGGACTAGTTTGCTGATTGTAGTGAATGTTGTAATAGATATATTTTCGCAAATACAAACACATTTGCTTACAAAGCAATATGAAGGACTTATAAAAAAATCTAAGCTCCGAGGAGTTAAATGAGGATAATATTTTTAGGTGCCCCAGGGGCTGGTAAAGGTACACAAGCTCAAATATTTGCTTCGATGTATAATATACCTAAGCTTTCTACCGGGGATATGCTTAGAGAGTCTACCAAGTCCGGTTCTGAGATCGGGAAAATTGTCGATAGTATCATGAGCTCCGGTAATCTGGTTTCCGATGATATAATGATTAAAATTATTGAAGAACGGTTACAGAAACTCGATTGCAGTAAAGGATTTATATTAGACGGATTTCCACGTACTATCCCCCAAGCGGAGGCTTTAGATGCGCTGCTTGCAAATTTAAAATTTAATAACACGATTATACTTTTTTTAGACGCGGATACCGAGGAATTAACTAAAAGGATCAGCGGCAGGTTTAACTGTGCTAATTGTGGAGCCGGGTATCATAAATTATCTAATCCTCCGAAAAAGGAAGGTATATGCGATAATTGCGGAGCGAAAGAGTTTACTTTCCGTAAGGATGATAATGAAGAATCAGTAAAAAGAAGGTTGCAAGTTTATAATGAGCAAACTTCTCCATTGATCGGTTATTATGATGAGCAAAAGAGATTAAAAAGAATTAATGCTATGGATTCAATTGAAAATATAACAGCTTCAATTGAAAAGGTGCTTAGTTCTACTAAATTTGGATGATAAGAAGAATAAACAACTATTGACTTGCATGCAAAATTGGTTATTATTCACGATCACTCATATGATAAAAAGTACTAAATTAATGAGGTTATAGGTGGCGCGTATCGCAGGTATTAACATCCCGGCAAATAAAAAAGTTGAAATTAGTTTGACTTATATTTATGGGATCGGAAGAAAGAAATCAGTTGAAATTTGCCAAAAAGCAGGGGTGGATTTTACTAAAAAGGTTAATAATCTCAGCGAAGATGAGGTTATTAAATTAAGAGAAGTTATAGATGCCGGTTATAAAGTAGAAGGTGATTTACGCCGCGAAGTTTCTATGAATATAAAAAACCTTATGGATACTAAATGCTATAGGGGGTTAAGGCATATGAAAAAATTACCGGTTAGGGGGCAACGTACTCATACCAATGCTCGTACCAGAAAAGGTAAGGCTGTAGCAATTGCGGGCAAAAAAAAGGTAACTAAATAATAAGTAGGCATTTAGATGGCGATAAAACCAGTGAAGAAAAAAAGAGCAGTAGTAGTAGGCGTAGTACACATCGCAGCTACATTTAATAATACAACCGTAACCATCTCTGATATGCAGGGTGATGTTTTTGCATCTTCTTCTGCCGGAGCAAATGGATTTAAAGGTTCCAGAAAATCAACTCCGTATGCAGCTCAAATTACAGCTGAAAAAGCAGCTCAAAAAGCTATGGAATGCGGATTAAAAACTGTTTCCGTGAAAATTAAAGGCCCGGGTACGGGACGGGAATCAGCTGTTAGGGCTTTGACAAGTGCAGGCTTAACCGTAACTTCAATTAAGGATGTTACGCCTGTTCCGCATAACGGTTGCAGACCACCGAAAAGAAGAAGAGTATAAAGTGTTTTATTAATAACATAAATAAAGGAATACAATGGCAGAGGGAGCAAAGAACATCATTTCAGGCAATTGGACATCTTTAATTAAACCTACGCAGTACTTTTTGGAAAGTATTTCAAATAATACTGCAGTGTTTAAGGTGGAGCCTCTTGAGAGAGGGTTTGGTGTTACTCTTGGCAATGCAATTAGAAGAATTTTACTATCTTCTCTTCAGGGAGCAGCAATAATTTCTGTTAAGGTTGAAGGTGTTGACCACGAATTTTCAAGCGTTCCAGGTGTTAGAGAAGATGTTACCGACATGATTTTAAATATAAAATCAATTGTTGTTAAGTATGGCGGTAATGAAAGAAAAAGAATGAGATTATCTGCGGTTGGTCCTTGTGTAGTTACGGCGGCAATGATCCAAACTGTTGATGATATGGAAATTATTAATAAAGATTTAGTAATTTGCCATCTTGATAGAGATGCTAAGCTTGATATGGAATTCAGCGTCGGTACAGGAAAAGGATATATAACTGCAAGTGAAAATAGATATACGGAAATGCCGATCGGCGTTATTCCCGTCGACTCAATATTTTCACCGGTTAAGAAAGTAACTTTCAAGGTAGAAAACAGCCGCGTAGGTTCCGAGACTGAATATGATAAACTATTTCTTACTATTGAAACTAACGGTTCGATAACTCCTGATCTAGCTTTATCGCTTGCTGCAAAAATTCTTCAAGATCAATTACAAATTTTTGTTAATTTTGATGAAGTTGAAGAAGCAATTGAAGTTGAAGAAGAAAAATTGCCGTTTGACCCTCAACTACTTAAGAAAGTTGATGATCTTGAGCTTTCGGTAAGATCGCATAATTGCCTTAAAAATGATAATATTCGTTATATCGGTGATCTTGTAGTTAAAACTGAAAGTGAAATGCTTAAGACCCCTAATTTCGGCCGTAAGTCATTAAATGAAATTAAAGAAGTCTTATCTGCAATGGGGCTGAAGTTTGGTATGGATATAGTTGGCTGGCCTCCTGAAAATGTTGAAGAGCTAGTTAGAAAATATGAAGAGCAAAATTAATATAATTTTTGTGAAAATCAGTTTGGAGCAATAAGATGAATCATGGAATTAAAGGAAGAAAGTTTGGTAGGTTTACCGGCCATAGAAGAGCATTATTTGCTAACCTTTGCAAAGCTCTTATCAAGCATGAACAAATTACTACAACTCTACCTAAAGCAAAAGATTTAAGACCTATCGTTGAAAAATTAATCTCTCTTAGTAAGAGGGGTGATTTACATGCCAGAAGACAAGCAATTGCTTATCTGGGAGATGCACCTGAGGTTAGAAAACTGTTTGATGCGGTTGCAGGTCGTTATAAAGAAAGAAACGGCGGTTATACCAGAATCCTCAAAGCAGGTTTTAGATATGGTGATGCTGCCCCAATGGCAGTTATTGAGTTAGTTGATAGAGATGTTAATGCTAAGGGTGCCGCCTAAACCCTTTTATTACCGTTATGGTATTTAAAAAAGACAGTATGGTAAATATAAGCTTATTAGATCAAGATGATTGGCAAGCTTGGAAAGATTTAAGATTAGAAGCGCTCCAAAATGCTCCTCATACTTTTGGAGCTTCTATTGAAGAAGTAAATAATTTAGATAAAAAAGACTTTCAAAGCCTCCTTAGTAAAAATAAAATTTTTGGTGCTTTTCTTAATACGCAGCTTATCGGTTGTACAGGGTTTTATGTTTTAAATTCACTTAAAACAAAGCATAGGGGAGTACTTTGGGGGATGTATGTTACGCCTAAGCATAGAGGCAAAAATATAGCGGATAGTTTAGTTGATGCTGTTATTTCTTATTCTAAATCAATAGTTGAGCAATTAAACCTAAAATGTGTTATGACCAATCATAGTGCTGTTAAGCTTTATAAAAAACATGGATTTAAGATTTACGGTACTGAACCGCGAGCTCTGAAAGTAGATAATAAATATTATGACGAGTATATAATGGTATTAGAGTTATAATATTAAACTAATTTTACTATAGTAATCATCTTTAAAATTCAGTATTTGCTACCCTTGTCAAAGAAAACAACTTCGTTTTGCTTTTTACTAGTAAGGTTGATTATGCTTAAGCAGAGAGCCAATCTGGTTTGTTGCTACCCCCAATAATAAATTTTATTTTAAACTATAAATCTTATTGTTAAACAGTTCCTTAAACCCAATCTTCCTATAAATACTAAGGCCTGCTTTAGAGGCTTCCAGAAAACAATAATCTGCTTTAAACTTTTTTGCCTTATTTAATACATGCTTTATCATAGTGCTTGCATATCCTTTACCTTGAAAGCCGGGCAGTGTGCCAACATCATCAATTCTTGCTATGTTGTTATTGATAGAAAGGGTAATGGAAGTTACAGGGTTTGAACCCGTAAATCCTACATGATGATGAAAATATCCTTTTTTCTTGTTTGCTCTGGAATGAGCTGTTATATATTGATTCATAGCTTCTTCGGTAGATTCGAAAGCCTCTAACAGTGGTTTTGTCCAATTATTTAAATCATTATTACTTTCTATGATATTTAGGCTATTATCAATTTTAAAAATTTGGTTGCATCTTAAGTCGTAAACCATAGCAGTAGATTCATCTATTAATTCTAACCCATTATGCTCAAAAGTATTGTCTAACTCTTCTGTTACAAGCTCTTCTTTTGAAATCCAGATCCATGGCAGGTTATAAGAGCTATATAATTCTATAGCCTGTTTTAGAGATAATTGCGGATTAGTAAGAGTATCTCGTTGTGCAACTATATTAAGTCCAGCAGAATTAACACCTGTTACATAAGCAGTTGTATTATTCTCAAGAACAGCTACTTCTTTGCTAATATTTTTAAAAAAGAAATCTTCTGTTTGGTAAAATAATTTAATTATTCTATTTTCCATTTTCCATTTTACACCTATTTAATTGGCATGTACCCTAACATTTCTTCTGCAATATTTGCAAATGATTCTTGGTCAATTTCTAAAAAGGCAAATCTAAAAACATATCCCCAAGATTCTTTATTTTTTATAAAATTTAGCTTTGGAATTATATGAGTAATATCAACATGCTTTGCCCCTCTCAAATATTCGATATTACTTCTAAATGGTTTAAATTTCGGATACCTTTCTCCCTGATAAACCTCATCATCTTTCTCCTATAGCTGTAAACTTCTTATACGGCTCAGATCCTTCCATAGCCACTTTTGAAGAATAATAGATAATACGATCACCTTTACTAAAAATAATTATATTAAATACTATTAAGCTCTTCCAGGAGCCATCTTGAGCGAGGTTCGAAATTGAGAGAATCAACAATGCCGAGCTTAAATCTTTCAACCCCTACCCAGGCAATCATCGCGGCATTATCCGTGCATAAATGAACGGGTGGAGCATATAAATTGAAATTGTACCGTTCTAAAACTACTTGTAACTTTTCTCTAATATATAAGTTAGCGGCAACTCCGCCGGCAATCACAAAATTATTGGAATAAGGATGGCTTTCTCTAAAAATTTTTATGGCATTTTCCGCTTTTTTACAAAAAATCTCAGCCACCACGTGCTGAAATGAAGCGCAAACATCAGCTTTATTTATATCATCAGTTTGATCGATAGTTCGCTTAACAGCTGTCTTTAAGCCGGCAAAGGAAAAATCACAATTATTTTGATTAAGTAAAGGTTTAGGGAAGTTAAAAGCATTAGGGTTACCGAGCTTAGCCAATTTTTCGATTTCGACCCCTCCCGGATAACCGAGGCCCAGCATCTTTGCTACTTTATCAAAAGCTTCGCCAACTGCATCATCTAAAGTTGCACCTAATCTCTTATATTTGCCGACCCCTAAAACTTCCAATATCTGACAATGCCCACCTGAAACCAGCAGCATAAGGTAGGGGAACTCAATATCGGAAGTAAGCCTAACCGTTAATGCGTGCCCTTCCAGGTGGTTTACCGCAATAAACGGTTTTTTAGCTACGCTTGCCAGAGCTTTTGCCGTCATCACTCCGACCAGTACACCCCCGATAAGCCCGGGTCCGGCAGTTACTGCAAAAGCATCAATGTTTTTGAGTGAAATAGCCGCATTAATAAGAGCTTTATGTACTAGATTGATGATCTGCTCTATATGGCTTCTTGCAGCGATTTCCGGTACTACACCGCCAAACGGCTGATGCTCCTCAAGTTGAGAGAGTGTAAATAGTGATAAAATCTCTTTATTATGGTTTACTATTGCAACCGAAGTTTCATCACAGCTGCTTTCAATCCCTAATACTAACATTGCCTTAATTTATTAATTGCAGTTTCTAAGCTTAGCTCCTCTTTCTCCCCAGTCTTGCGATTTTTAAGTTCAACCATACCGGTACTTATCCCTCTGGGCCCTACAACTAACTGCCAAGGTAAGCCGATTAAATCCATTTTAGCAAATTTTGCACCTGCCGAATCCGAGGTATCATCATATAACACGTTAGGGATTGTATTAATTACCTGCATACACGCTGCATTGCATTTTTCGTCTTCCGCTTTAAGGTTAATCAGCCCTAAGCTAAAAGGTGCAACACTTGCCGGCCAAATAATGCCTTTCTCATCATGAGAAGCTTCAATAATTGCAGCAATTAATCTTGATACTCCGATCCCGTAACATCCCATATGCGGATAGATGAGCTGGCCGTCTTTGCCTTGTAATGTTACTTCCAAAGATTTACTATATTTCTGCCCTAAGTAAAATACATGCCCGACTTCAATCCCTTTTTTAACTAATAAGTTTTCTTCACTAACTTTACATTCTTTCGGGTTATGCTTATCTTTATCAGCTGCATAGTATTTAGAAAATAATTCTAAATCAAAATTACTATTAAGGTGCTTCTCCAGCTCTCTATCATAATAAATTGTGCTTTCACCGGTTTCGGATAAAATATGAAATTCATGGCTATAGTCTCCGCCTATTGAGCCGCTGTCGGCAGTAACGGGGATAGCCTTTAACCCTAATCGGTTAAATATATTTATATAGGTTTGCATCATAGTTTTATAGGTTTTAAGTGCAGCCTCTTTATCAATATCAAAAGAATAAGCATCTTTCATGAGGAATTCTCTTCCGCGCATTAGCCCGAAGCGCGGCCTAATTTCATCTCTGAATTTCCAGCTTATCTGATATAAGTTTTTGGGCAAATCCCGGTAAGATTGAGTATTATTATTAAATAATTCGGAGATTACCTCCTCGGCAGTTGGGGCAAATAGTAATTGATTACCATGTCGATCTTTCATTTTAAGCATTTCTTCGCTTAAATCATCGGTTCCGCCGAACCTACCGGATTTTTTCCATAACTCCGCCGGTTGAATGCAAGGCATTAAAACCTCTTGTGCGCCAGAAGCATCCATCTCTTCTCGTATGATGTTTTCTATATTTTTTAGAACTTTCAATCCCAGCGGTAACCAATTATAAATACCGGAGGTTAATTGGCGTATCATACCGCTTCTTAACATTAATTGATGGGAGACAACTGAAGCTTCAATCGGAGTTTCTTTTAGTATCGGTAAAAAATATTTACTTAAACGCATAATAAGTTCATTCTATATATGGATAAGCCTACTATTTAACATGAATAGAGAAACTATGGAATATGTTATTTAACTAAATCCTTCACCTTGTGTTTTAAAAGTTTATTTAGTATAGTCAGTAGGAATTTATGAATTCGGAAGGATGGCCGAGCGGTTGAAGGCGCACGCCTGGAACGCGTGTATATCTGAATAAGGTATCAAGGGTTCGAATCCCTTTCCTTCCGCCATTTTAAAATTGGTAATGGAAAATGTTAGCAAACCGAACAACCAACAAGCCGACAAAACCGGATTGGATTAGAGTGAAAGCTCCTACTTCAAAGGAATTTTTAAATACCCATGAACTGATTAGGAAGCATAAACTTAATACCGTATGCGAAGAAGCAGCTTGTCCGAATATCGGAGAATGTTGGCAAAAAGGGCATGCTACAGTCATGATTTTAGGTAGCGTTTGTACTCGTGCTTGTAGGTTTTGTAATATTGCTACCGGCATTCCGGATAAACTTGATCCCCATGAGCCTGAAAATTTAGCTAATGCTATTTCTCAACTTAATTTAGCGCATGTAGTTATAACTTCAGTCGATAGAGATGACTTAGATGACGGTGGGGCGAGTCACTTTGTAGAATGCATTGATAAAATTAGAGCTAAGGCGCCAAGTACTACTATTGAAATCTTAACTCCTGATTTTTTAAGAAAAGATGGGGCAGTAGAGAAAATAGTAAAAGCCAGGCCTGATGTGTATAATCACAATATTGAAACAGTTCCGTCATTATACCAAAAAATAAGGCCGGGAGCGAGGTATTTTCATTCACTGAATTTATTGCATAGTGTAAAGAAACTTAATCCTCATATTTTTACTAAATCAGGGCTTATGGTAGGATTAGGGGAAACTAAACAGGAAGTTTTACAAGTAATGGATGATTTAAGAGCAGCTGAAGTGGACTTTATTACTATAGGTCAATATCTTCAACCGACACCAGCTCATGCCGCGTTAGAAAGGTTTGTTACTCCAGAAGAATTTGAATACTATGAAAGAATAGCTAAGTTTAAAGGGTTTTTAATGGTTTCGGCCAGCCCGCTTACCCGGTCATCATACCATGCCGGAGATGATTTTATAAAACTTAGATCAGCAAGAGAGCAGCTTTTGAAAAATGAGTAAGCTGCCGATTAAATCAAAAAGTACTATTAAAGGGAATATTCTTACAATTATTGGTTTAATCTCCGAAAGATTCAGCAGCATCGGAGCAATTATACTTTGCTTGATATTTATGCTTATTCTAAACACAAATAATATAGTTTCAAAGTTTGTTAACAAACAGGCGATCAAGGTAATATCACAAGTATACCAAGTTATTAATTTTCCATTTGAGACAATAAATATGCTTGTTTCGGATATTGAAAGATATACCAGCGTTATTAATGAAAATGAGGTTTTAAGAAAGGAAAATTCCTACTTAAAATATCAACTTAAACAGATGGAAACCGAGATTAATTTTAATATCTCACTAAAAAAATTATTGAATGTAGTCGAATCTTCAAATTATGAGTTTATCACTGCTAAGGTAATCAGTAAGAGTTTTGATAATTTTCATGTAAACCTGTTAATTAATGCGGGAAGTAAGCATGGTGTAAAAGAAAATGATATAGTAGTTTATAATCAGGATCTTATCGGCAGAATTATAGAAGTCTCAGAAACTTCTTCTAGAATTCTTACTATTGCCGATCCTCAATCAAAACTTCCTATCATATTTCAAGATTCCGGCGAGCAAGCGATTGCAATCGGTAACCCTAACAATAAAAACATTTTGGCCGCAAAATATATTACAAATCCGAATATAATACATGAAGGAGAACAAGTAATCACTTCGGGAATGGGAGGAGTATTTCCGTTCGGAATTATAGTCGGTACAGCCAGAGTATTTAATAACGATATATTTATTGTAACTACAATAGATTGGAATAAGCTTGATTATGTGGTTGTTAATTTAAGTAGGTAAATTAATAATAGTTATTTTTTTAAATCTAACTTTAAAAAATATTTGATTTGGTATAAGAAAGCTATCTTTGAATTTGATCGGAGTTTATAATTTTATCTCTTACCGTAGCCTTCTCCACCGGAGAAGTTTCTTGCTGTAAAGCTTCCGGTGCTTCAGTAATACTTTGCTCAGATGGTATATTTTTCACTGTAGGAGCTTCCGACTTAATTTCCTGTAGTGTAACTTCCGTTGCCTCTATAATATTTTGCTCAGGTAGCATATCTTCTATTATGGGTACTTCTGATTCAGGTAAAGAAGGAGTTAGTCTTTCTGTTTCTGTTATTTCTTTCTGTTTGCTAAACAGCTCTCTTATAAAAGAAAAAATGCTTTTATTTTGTATAATTTCAGATTCCAACATTAAATCTTCTTTTCCGGGTAACGGAGTTTTAGTTTCATTAATTATTCCTTCGGTGGTTGCACCATGCCAGCTAACACCCTCAAACTGAGTTTTGTTCCCTTTTAGCTCACTATCATGAAAAGTTGCCATATAATATTCTCTCTCCCTATATTATACCCTAGCATTGCTTAGGTTAGCAAAATCAAAGTTGGAATGATAAAAATCCGAGTATTTTAAAATAGCACCAACCATGCTTGCTCTTTTCATATTAGTATATCTGGCATAAGTAGCAACAATTTTAGCGTTGTTTAAGTTAGCCCCTTCGAAATTAGATCTGTTTAGCCTGGCTCCTGAAAGATTAGCATACTGAAAATTAACTTCATTAAAATCCATGTCCTCTAAATCAAAGTAACAATAACTGTTAAATCCCAGCTCATTATCAACTATATAGCCACCGCTTAAATCCACGCCTTGTAAATCTGCTCCGCGTAAATTTACTTTTTTATTTTTTAACTGATCCTGTAGGGAAATTATATTTTTTCTATCAAGTTTAACTTGTTCAAAGCTAACTCCAGTAAAATCAATGTTATATAAGTTCAAGTCTATTAAATCCAAGCCTTTAATATCAATGCCCCGAATATCGGTCAACCCATTTTTAGCATAAGTTAAAATATACTTGAACTGTTCCTTATCAACTTTTGTATTAATAAATCTAGCTTCAGTAATATCAAATTTATTTAGATCGATGCCTCTTATATCCTGATCGGTAAAGCTCGTTTTTTGAATTTTTACTTTTCCGGAAATAGTTAGATTTTTTCTATTATTAGTAAATGTTTCTAAACAATATAAAAGGTTATCTTTAGTAAGATTAAAGTTTAAAGACTCAAGATATTTGTCAATAGTAAATCTTCTATCTTCAGGCAGCATATTGTTAACTATATAATTAGCATTAATTTTATATTAGCATATAAAAATCAAAATGTAATAGATCTAAAATCAGCTATAAATAACTGTATCTATTGTAACAATGACCTCAATTTACCTTCCGTACTTTTAACCGAGTCTTTTAATGACCCTCTAAGATTATTTAAAGTCTTATCAAAATTAATACTCGGGCTTTTGATATTAGCCTTAAGAGCATCTTTATAAATTTGCTCAAGAACAATTAATAGAACTTGCTCAAATAGTAATTTATTGTTGTCTTTACCAATATTTTTTAAATGTATGCTATTTAGTGTTAAATTTGCTTCAACTACACCTGCTAAAGTGTGTAAATATAAATTTTTAATTTCCAAATGCTCAAGTATAACAGCTTTTCTATCTGCTTTTGCTTTATATAGCTTATCTTTATTGCGTTCCGGAATTTCAGGAGTTTGAACCTTTAAGTTTTTAATAATTTGATTAAAGTTATTATTTTTAAGATTAAATTCAATAGTCATTTTTGGAGATTCGATAGTGACCTTATTTATTGTAATATTTTCACTGAATAGAGAGAGGGGGTTAAATTTAGTATATAGCTGTCTGATTTCAACGAAATGAGGAGAAGTATAGCCATGAGGATTGTTAATATTTACGTCTGAAGCTATAAAAGTACCTTTAAATATATCAAGTTTTATTTCTCTGACATTAACATCTACTTTCAGGAATTCAGAAGCTTTTTTCTCAAATGTGCTTTTAACTATTCCACCGATATCATAAGTAACAACTAGGAAGCCTGTAATTAATGATAAAACTACTATTATACTAATAAACCCGAAAATTCTTTTTATCATTTATTTTGCCTCCGCATTTATATTACTTAGAATTTGCCAGTAAATCACTCTCTAAGTCAATATTTTCTTTTAATTTTTTCAACAATTCTTCTTTCTCCAATTCTTCGTTTAGAGGGGGGAGAAAAGAAATTATAATTTTCCCAGGCTTTATTACTTTCAACCCTTTAGGCCAAAACATCCCTGAATTTAAAGCAACCGGAACAATAGGAACATGCTTATTATGCTTATGAATAGCCGCTACCCCGGGTTGAATTTCTTTAGATTCTCCGGGTGCAACTCTAGTGCCTTCAGGGAAAATTATTATTATATTACCTTTTTTTAAAGATATGGTGGTATCTTTAACTATTTTTTTTATTGCACTAAAACCTAAGCTTCTATCGATATATATCATGCCGCTTGCCAGTAGATACCATCCGTAAAAAGGAATTCTGGTCAGCTCCTTTTTTAGTATGTATTTCGCGTCTTTAAAATATGCGGTTAAAAAAACGGTTTCCCAAGTTGATTGGTGCTTTGAGGTTATTATATACGGAGCCTGCGGTAAATTTTCTTTCCCTCTTACTTCATAACTTAATTTACAAATTATTTTTAAAGCTAAAAGCACTACTTTAGCCCATACCAAGCCTATAATCGTTACAGCTTTTTGGTTGAAGGTAAGAAGTAAGGGGGAAAGGAAGGTGAATATAAAGATTGTCCAAAAGGTGATAAATATATGAAATACAGCTGATCTTAAAATTTGCATTTAGAATTTATATAAATTATATGCTGTAGAATAATTACAACATATAGCCAAGTTATTCAATTTTTTAATTAAACAAAAACTATAAAAAATCAAAACCGTTTGACCATAGTTTTTTATAATGCTACTTATTATATATAGGCATTAAAAATCCTAAAGAATTTTCATATATTCTTAACTATTTTATACTAAAAGGTAAGGAGGCCTTTGATTAAATGAAAATGACAAAATTAATGATAGCTGCATTCTCGTTGCTTCTTGTTACAGCATGTAGCCATAAAACAACGGGTAGTGGGGCAGGAACAGGTTCAGGTGCGGGATATTCGTCCGTATGTGATGAACTGCAAAATAAAATCGGCGACAAAGTTTTCTTTGAATACGATTCTTCTCATGTGACAATGGAAGGTAAGGAAGTGCTTGCCAGACAAGCTGAGCTTATGAAAGCTCATCCGGATCTGAATTTCATAATAGAAGGTCACTGCGATGAACGCGGAACCAGAGAATACAACATGGCTTTAGGTGAAAGAAGAGCTAATTCAGTTAAAAACCAATTAGTTGGTTTCGGAATTGAATCAAGCAGACTTACCACCGTCAGCTACGGCAAAGAGCGTCCGGCAATTATGGGTAATGACGAAGCTTCTTGGAGCCAAAACAGGAGAGGAGTTACTGTTGTAAAATAGTAATTTTTTCGTTATATAAGAGAAGAGCTGATTATCTTATCAGCTCTTTTTTTATTTTTTATTTTTTGGTATATAATGCATTTTATTGATGAAGTAAAAGTTTACCTGAAAGCGGGTGACGGAGGTAATGGTGCAGTTAGCTTTCGAAGAGAAAAATTTATTGAATTCGGAGGGCCTGACGGCGGCAACGGCGGTAAAGGCGGAGATATAGTTTTTATTACTACTCCGGGGCTTAACACCCTTATTGATTTTAGGTATAAACAGCATTTTAAAGCTGAACGCGGGGAAGGGGGAAGAGGTAGAAACTGTACTGGTGAATCCGGTAAAGATCTTATTCTTAATGTCCCTGTAGGCACACAAGTTTTTGCACAAGATGGTCAAACCTTAATAGCCGATCTTACCGAACCAAACCAAAGCTATATAATAGCTAAAGGAGGAAGAGGAGGTGCAGGCAATGCAGTTTTTAAATCTTCCGTTAACCAAGCTCCCAAAAGGTCTATACCGGGTGCAGAAGGAGATGAGATAGCAGTATGGCTTAAATTAAAGCTATTATCGGATGTAGGGTTAGTCGGGTTGCCTAATGCCGGAAAATCAACTTTTTTATCAGTTACTACCCAAGCTAAGCCGAAAATCGCCGATTACCCTTTCACTACTCTTAAGCCACAGTTAGGAGTAGTATATATAGATTTAGATGAATTTGTTATTGCTGATATCCCAGGCCTTATTGAGGGCGCGAGTGAAGGGCACGGATTGGGTGATAAATTTTTAAAGCATATTGAGAGATGCTCGGTTTTATTGCATTTGATTGACATAAGAGAAGATGTAGTAGAATCTTATCAAACTATTAGGGAAGAATTAAAAAATTATATTAATGACCTTTCTTCTAAGATAGAAATAATTGCCTTAAATAAATCAGACACACTTTCTCAAGAGGAAATAGAAGTAAAGCAAAACCGGTTAGAGCAATTGACGGGTAAAGAAGTACTAGTCTGTTCCGCTGTTGCTAAGATAGGTATAGAGCCTATACTTCGTAAGCTTAAAACTTTGCTTGGTAATAAATAAACCTGCTGATAAAAAAGCTCCCCAGATTTTAGCTTAAGGAGCTTTACTACTTTTTAATCAAAAAGTGAAGTTACAATTCAGTATGAATATGGATAGTCGGTATAGGAGTTGGTGCAGAAGCAATTATAAACATATCGGATGTTAATTCCGGTATTGTATTTGCATCATAATCATAAATACCTACTAAACACTTAGGGGTAGCCTCAGGTTCATAAATATCTATCGCTTTTAACGGGAGTTTATTCATAGTGCCGTTATAAGATCTAAGGTCGCTAAAGGTTTTACCGCTGAAATTAGAAAAATCAATTTTATCACCTTCATTGGGATTAAAATCTCTGATAATTACTTGGCAATCACCGAGTATGTTATCACTTGCTCCTATGGTTTTTCCTATAGAATAAAAAGCTTCCACGCTAGTTGGGATTTTTATGATGTCCTTATATCCGTTAAGACACTGTGCTTGGCCCTTGTTAAAGCTTGTAATTTCATTAATCGGTAAATTGCTTAAAAACTCACTTATTTTACTGCAATCAACTGCATCTTTCTTTTCAAATGCTTTTATACAGTAATCAAGCGTATCTTTTTCAGTTAAAGGATTATACCTTCCAATACTGCCGATGCCTGAATATGATTCAATTTTGGTATTATTGTTATAAGGATTGCATAAAGTAATACCGTTGTCACTTATAAGTTTAAAGCAATCTTCTGCTCTTTCCTCTTTGTCGCTTGTCCAGTTATCCGCAATTTTTTTGGCAGGTTCTAATTTCGCTTTAATGGTTTCCTTAGCGGAATCTTTTAAATTTTTAATAACTTCTATAGTATCTTTTCCGGTTATTTTAATGTCTTCTACATTATCTTTGCCGATCTTTTTAATATCTTCTCCGACTTTTTTAATGCCGCTTTTAAAATCCTTGCCGGTTTCTGCGGGGCTCTCTTTAATTTCTTTGGCAGTTTCTTTTACGGCATTCACTCCGTCTTTAACTTTTTGCTTTATAGTTGAGGGTGTATCTTTGATCGGCTTCTCAGTATCGTATACTACTTGCTTAGGTCTAGGCATAAGTACCTCCGTATTGGAATTAACATGAGTTCAAGTCGATGTTATTCTTTGAGAAGAATATGTCAATTATTTTTTTAAAAATATTTAAAAATGTAGATGATAGTCGCTGTTTATAGTGAAAAAAAGGTTGTTTATATTAATTTATCAATAATGTTAAGTGTTTTATAATAATTAATATGTTTATGCGAATTGATGTATTGGTGGTTAAGTATGGAAAGTAATACTTAAAAGTAATATTTTATTACATTAAAATCCTTTATAAACCTAAGCGGTTAAATAAAAAATATAGCTTAAGGTACAACCTAAAATAATTCATAAAATTATCTTGGTTGTAACAAGCTAATATAAAGTTATTATTAATTATATTTCATCATGTGCGGATGCTCCTTCGTGGGTATAAGTTGTATCTTCTTCGCTTAATACGGTTCTACGAGATTCAGAGTAAGGTAAAGACTTATCGCTGGAGTTGTTGCTTACAGTGTTTAAGCCCCAACTGAAAGCAGAAGCTCCCAATATTCCGGTAGCAGCACCTGTTCCTATTTGTTTTATTAGGTCTACTTGAGTAAAAATACTTGCAACTAAATCAGGAACTGAAGAGCTATCTTTCGTGTTGCTCATTAATGTATCATGAACATGAATTTTTGTGTGGCTATGATCTTGGTAACTACCCATAACGCCTAACATAGCTGCTGTTATATAGTAAGAATCAGTTACGCCAAGATATTTTAATATTACATCAAGGCTACTCGCAGTTCCGGCGGCAGCAGCAAATTGAGTACCATATTCTTTACCACCTAAAAAAGCGCCGATAGCAACGGAAGTAGATATAAAAAATATTCCGGTTTGGATATTTTTTTCTTCAAAAAAGCTTTTAGAGTCTTTTACAAAATTTTTTATTTTTCTCATAATCAGCACTCCTAAGTCGATTTATAAAAAACCATTACACTTTTGGAAACTATTATTTTTATAGCATACCAAGAAGTGAAAGGGGGAGTCTTGGCAGGCTCCATTGCGAGTAAAATAAGTTAATTTATTATTTAATTTTAATATATTAACATAAATCACAACATATTAGTTATATTATTAAATTGAGAATAAAAATGCAATTCAAATAATATGAAATCTTAAAGATTAAGTTTTACTTTAGTGCCTTATGTGATTGAATCTTTATAGGTAATGGTACCTTAAAATCTTGTAACCTTAATTTTTTTCAAAGAAAATGAAATTATACAACAAAAAATTAAGACTCCGGTTAAAACAGATAAAGCATTAATAAATTGAGTTGCCGTATATTGCCGATTACCATAAGAATTATAGGTTTGATCCCATTGCAGGTCGAGAAGTGTACCTATTAGCTGCTGTAAAATAGCGCTGCCTAACATGTTAAGAGTGTTTACTACTCCGATAATTTCTCCCGAATTTTCCTGCTTAGAAAATTGTAATGCGCCTGTAAAGCACATCATTTCCGCTCCGCAAAAAAATCCTAAAGCAACTAATAGTACTGAAAGTGAATATTCTGAAATAGGCGCGCCATATAATAAATATGAAAAGATAATAAGTATAATAAATCCGCAACTAAATATTGATATATTTAAAATATTGTATTTCTCAGATAGCCAAGGCAGAACTAAACTACCTACGCTTAAACCCGCATACATCATTAAAGCTATATAGGTTGCCGATGATTGGCTTAAATTAAATTTCTGCTTTAAAAAGGATATACCCCATAAATCGGTAAATACGGAAAGAGGCGTATAAAGACCTATGGCAAGGATTGCGTAAATCAAAATATTTCTATCCTTCATTATTTTTATTATATTCTTTAAAACTATCGGAAGCGGGTGTTTGTTCAATTTAGTGTGATGGGACTCTTTGTTTTTGTTAATAAAAATCAAAGCAATTATAAATATAGCCCCGCCTAGAAGCGTAGAATTTAATAAAACATGACGCCAGCTTGAGCTTTCCATAACATAAATTATAGTTTTGCCTGAAACTAAAGCCCCAACAGTACCGAGAGTGAGTGTAGCACCCATTAAAAATGCCCGCTTCCCGGGCGGAAAATGATCGGCAACAATTTTAAGAGCGCACATAAAAGCAGAGCCTGAGCCTATTCCTATAAACACGCGACTTAGTTGTGCGACCCAAAAATCCTGTGCTACAGCAAATAAATAGCTCCCCGTGATGCAAAGCAATATGGAAACAAGAACGGTACGCTTAACTCCGATTTTATCAACAATAATCCCTAAAGGAATCTGGCATATTGAATATGCAAATAATCCGAGTGCACCGAGGGTTGCGAATTCTTCAGCTCGAAGGTTGAATTCCCGGGTTAACTGGTCAACCATTATACCCGGGGAGATCCTTAAAATATATTGATAAAAATAGAAAAGAGCACCTGCAAACCAAGCAAGATATGCGCCGCGAATAATTTTATTATTAAATATTTTTTTAAGTAACATGAAAACTGATATATTCGAAAATGATAATAAATATAAGTTTTATTCTCAGCTAGTCAATATAGATTAAATATAATAGTTTTTAGATTGAATTAATAGACATTGTAAATTATTTTACCTATCTACAAATTATATCATTCCTTAGGCACGTAAATTATGAATATTTTTAATCAGTTTTTAGAAAAATTACATCAGATTATAACCATGAAGTACGGCTCGGGAATTGATATGCAATCAATTTCGATGGAGTATCCAAGGGATAAAACGCATGGAGATTTATCAACTAATGCTGCAATGATTTTAACTAAACAGCTCAAAAAAGCACCTAAAGATATTGCTTTAGAAATAGTAGACGAACTAAAGAAGCACCCTGATATTGTTAAATGTGAGATTGCTGGAGCTGGTTTTATCAATATCTTTTTAGAGAGCAGCTTTTGGGCTAATTTAGTCGGGAATGTACTTGAGTCGGGTGAAGAATACGGCAAACTTAATATCGGAGGGGGGAAAAAGATAGGTCTTGAATTTGTATCGGCTAATCCGACGGGACCCATGCATATCGGCCATTCCAGGGGTGCTATATATGGTGACGCATTAGCTAGCCTTCTTGAATTTACCGGATTTAAGGTTACCAGGGAATTCTACATAAATGATTATGGAGGGCAGATTGAGATACTGGGTGAATCAGTCTTTATAAGATATAAAGAAGTTTTAGGGGAAAATGTTACTATGCCGGACGAGTATTACCCGGGGGAATATCTGGTCGAGGTCGGTAAAAAGTTAAAGGATAAATTCGGTGATAAACTACTTCTTGCTGATGAAGTAGAGAGAAAGGATGTCATCAAACAATTTGCGGTAAAAGCCATGATGGGGTTGATTAAGGATGATCTCAAATTGCTTGGTGTCGAGCATGATATATTTACCTCTGAACGCTTTGATATAATTGAGAAAAATAAAAATGAAGAAGCTTTTGAATTATTGAAAAGCAAAGGATTAATTTACCGCGGAATATTAGAAGCGCCTAAAGGTAAAACTCCCGATGACTGGGAGCCGCGCGAGCAGGAATTGTTTAAATCAACCGAGTTCGGAGATGATATTGATAGAGCGCTTAAGAAATCAAACGGCAGCTTTACCTATTTTGCAACTGACATTGCTTATCACTTGGATAAAATACAGAGAGGTTTTGATGAGTTGATATTGCTGCTTGGAGCAGACCATGCCGGGTATATTAAACGTATTAAAGCGGTGGTCAGTGCCTTGAGTGACGGTAAAATTAACCTGGATGTAAAAATTAACCAACTGGTAAACCTGCTTAAAAACGGTGAACCGTTCAAGATGTCAAAGCGTGCGGGTAAGTTTATTACCGTGCAGGATATGGTTGAAGAGGTGGGCAAAGATATTTTACGATTCGTCATGCTTAGCCGTAAGGCGGATACCGTGCTTGATTTGGATTTTGCTAAAGCTAAAGAACAGAGTAAGGAAAACCCTGTGTTCTATGTGCAATATGCTCACACCCGTGCCTGCTCTGTGCTTAGAAAAGCAGCAGAGGCTAATATAAAAGTTGAGCAAGTAGATTATTCTCATCTAAAAGATAGGGGAGAAATAAACTTGATTAAGCAAATTATGCTGTTCCCCAAAATTATTGAAGCTTCAGCTTTAGCTCATGAGCCGCATAGAATCACTTTTTATTTATGTGAGCTTGCGAATGAGTTCCATTCGCTCTGGTCAAGAGGAGTTGAGGATGATAAGCTTAGAGTTATTATTGCTGATAATATGGAGCTTACAAAAGCAAGACTTGCGCTTATTATAGCGGCCAAAAACACCTTAGCAATCGGTCTTGGTATCTTAAAAATTTCAGCACTGGAACAAATGTAGGGATTTTCCTAGAATTTCTCCTAAAAAAGATTTGCTTTTTCGGCAAAGAAAGTTATATATATGTATATCTTTTATGGCGGGCGTAGCTCAGTTGGTTAGAGCGCAAGGTTGTGGTTCTTGAGGCCGCGGATTCGATCTCCGTCGCTCGCCCCATTTTTTTTTTATTTGCAATTTCTAATCTTTATTGAATAAGCTTGTCATTTTTGACATTTTTTATTAAAAAATAATTACTCTTAATATCTTATTAATATAATGTAATAAAAATTAGTATAATTTAGTTTTTTCTTATAAATGATAATATTGTTGTAACAATAATAGATTATAATATACCGATCATAAGTAAATGAATAATTTTAATGTTTTTCAGTAATTTAAAAATGGATAAATTCCTTTTTATAATTATCTGTTAATTAAAAAGTTATCTATTTGATTAAATATTTTAATCCTAAGTGAGAAGAATTTTATGCGAAATTTTGTTAGAAATTATAATCCGTTTACTCTATCTGCCGATGTGGTTAGAGGCGGGTTTAGCTTTGTTAAAGGTACAACCTATTTTATAGGCAAAGATCTTGTAATATTACCGTCTTTAACGATAGCTTCATCAACTGTAGCATTTTTAGGAACTGCTTTACATAATGATAGTATATTAAATTATGGCATTGATTTAAGAGAAAAAGCACAAGATATTTTTTACAGCTCTAAAAATGATTTTTTTGATGCTTTCGGTAAAAATGGGCTTGGAAATATCGCTAAAGGCATAAGTGGTCTAACTGTTCATGCGGCAATTACCAATGCTATCTCATTATATTATTTTAATTTTGCGTATTATGATCTAAAGTATCAATTAAGAGTAGTTTATAACCATGCATTATCCCAAGCAAGCTCTATTTATAGCTACGCGGCAGAGAAAGCTATTATTGCTTATAATTATGCTTATACACAAACAACTTCAATTTTAAATACTGCTTCTATAGAAATTTCTACTGCTCTTCAACCATACTATAATACTGTTTTATCTCATACTCAGCCGATTATAAATATGGCTAACGATTCGGTAAATAGTGTAGCAAAATATGCGGTTGATGCTTTCCATGATCCGAAGCAAGCTTTAACAGCTGTGCAAAATTACGTATCTTCTAATTTTAGTTTTAATTATGCAAATGCCGTAGGGCTCCTTATTTCTAGTGCCCAATTATATGGTGCATATAGTACTTTTAAAAATTTTAATGAGTTAGCAAAATTAGGTGTTAATTATAGGTTCAGTAAATATGCAGTAACATTAGCAGAGCTGGGCGCTGCATCTGTTACTGCTTTACAATCAACCGGACTATATACGTTTACTCCGGAAGTTGTGTTATGCTGTATGGCAGCTCATGCGGTTGGCCATTATGTGATTAACTCTCTGGTTAATATGAAAAAACAAGTGTTTTCTGAACAGCTAAAAACGGAAAGATTAGATGAAAGGATTGAAAACACCGGTAGATTTGCAGCTAAGCAGGTTGAATTGTTACATGCTGCAGAAGCTAAAGTTCAAGAGCTTAATCGGAAAGTAGTGACCCTTGAAAAAGAATCGGAAAGATTAGCTAAAAGACTTGATAATACCGGTGCATATGCAGCTAAGCAGGGTGAATTACTACATGTTGAACAGGGTAGAGTTCAAGAGCGTAATCAGGAAATAGCGGCGCTTAGGAATGAATCGGAAAGATTAAACAAAAGACTTAAAAAAACCGGTGCATATGCAGCTGATAAAGCAGGGCAGCTATGTGCTGAGCAAGGTAAAACATATGAAGCCAGAAAAGCTTTAAATAAAACCGAAGCTGAGTTTGCTCTAACCAAAGAACAATTAGCCGGTCAACGTAAACAGAATGACTTTAAAGATGGGATTCTAGGAAGATTGAGAGAGCATAAATATGAGCAAGGTATTGTTCTAGCTCAAACTAAAGCTGAGTTAGCTCTAACTAAAAAGTATTGTTTGGAAGCTTATGGTGAAAGAAATGAAGTTTTTGCTCAGGGTATGTTAAATGGTATGATAATTGCGGGCTCTGTGCAGGAAGGGATAGATACTCAAGCTCAATTAAATGAAGTTAGTAATCAGTTAGCACGTACTCAAGAACGCTTACAAGAAGTGCAAGAACAGGTAGTGCATCTTCGTAGATTTAATAAGAGGCCATCTGGAGGGTTCAGTGCGAAATTAATTGAGGATGCTCGTAGAGCGGTCGGTAATGCCATAGATAATGGCATCTAATATTTTAGCAGTTATACAGCCAACAAAAAAAGCGTGTGGAAAATATCCCGCGCTTTTTTATTTTCTGGACGGTAATTTAGAATTTTAATTATTAATAAAATTGAAATAATTTACTTAAAATCTATTAAATATTTTTATTTTAAAGCGCAAGTGTAATATTTATGTAGTATAAAGAGGTTGTAATTATATTTAATTAACAATAATAAATATACTACAGCTTCAAGAGGGGTATATGAGAAGAAGTGAAAAAAGAAGGGCGTCGCCGGAAGGCTTAAATAATATTCTTACAAAAAAACAGAAAGTGCAGCCTACACTTGATAAAGTGCCAGTATACGGTGCAGGGGTATTTTGGCGTGAAGGTGAGCCAAAAGCTGAGCGTATTGAAGGTTCTGAATTTCTTGATTCATCGGACTTTATTTGGTATGAGAATAATAGAGTCCAAGAAGATACAATAAATGATAGCTTAGAAGAAGAAATAAACACTAACGCACAGCAATTAGCTGAAACAATTGGAGAACCTATGTCTTTATCCGGTGCTTTTAAATCCGTCGTAAATTTAGTCGAAAGAATTGATTCTTATCCCAAAGTTAAGGATTTGTATCAACAATTTAAGGCTAGCGAGAAGCATAGAACTGCTATCTCTATAGTTAATGATTGTAAAAATGAATTTTTTATAAATTGCTTTGCCACTTCTTTACTAAGCTTTAGCTTACTTGTAAATTTTTCAGCAATTAGGCACTCAGCTACCATGCTTATGTATAGAAGTTTTGATACCTATATAGTTCCGCCTTTCAATCTAGTCTCCGGATTTTTAAGTAACAGTTATTTGGCAATTGAACCGATGCTCGGCGGTAACGTTTTGGATTTGATATCTAATACTAAAGATGTGGTTTTAGAGGCAATTCAAAATGCTCCGAGCCGTTGTGATATTGTTGGTACCGGCTTAGGTTTAGTATTAGCTGCATTTCAAGGAAAATCAGCTTATAGAACATGGGAAAAATTTGGGGAATTGGAAAAATTAGAGAATACTACATATAAATCAAAATATTTGGTTGCCGGATTAGAAGCTGTATGTACGGCTTCTACCTTGCTTCATTCTACCGCTCTGATTACCGTGCCGCCGGTTTATTTAGCTAGCTCAGCCGTGCTATATTGTATATCTCATTATGTTATTCAACCTGTTCTTGATAAATATGCTTCGCAATATAGTCAGATAGAGCAACTTAAGAAAGAGAATAGAAGATTAGCTAAAGGTAAGGATAAATTGAGTGATGGGGATGAACAACTGCAAATAGATGAAGAACCGGAATATATATTTAAATCTTCTCCGACTAGTTATGCACATTCAAGCTCCTCTTCCTCGAGCAGCTGTTCTTACACAAGATAAATGTAAGCAAAAAAATACTTAGAATAACTTAGGTTGTAAGTTCCAGTTAATAATAACAAAGCCCCTTGTGTGTGTGGGTAACTATCAAAGGGCTTTATAATATAATAAAATTAAGCGGATACCGCTTTAGCAATAAACTCATTTATTTTCTTAGTGAAAGCGTATGGGTCATCCATAGCTTCACCGGCGATTAGGCATGCCTGATTAAATATAATTTCAACTAAATCGGCTGCTTTATTTTCCTCACTGCCAAGTAGCTTTTTAATATTAATTAAAATCGGGTGGTTCGGGTTAATTTCTAAAATTTTAGCAGTTTTTTTAGAAAGCTGCTTTTGGTCTATAAGGTATTTTTCCATTCTGATATTCATTGCTCCTTCCGGAATAGCCAGACATGATGGACTATCAACCAGTTTTTTAGAAATTTTTACCTCCTTAACCCTATCGGTTAGAACGTTTTTAATATAAGTAACCAGTTCTTCATCGTTAGCTTGAGTGGAGCTATCTTCAGTATCAGGCATTTTTTCTTCTTGAGGTGCTTCAATTTTCTTAATACTGTCTAAATCAATTCCTGCCGTATTAATTGAGCGTAATTCTTTGTTTTTATATTGATTAATTACATTTACCCAGAAGTCGTCAACGTAATCAGGTAATAAAATTACTTCAATATCACGCTTGGCAAAGCCTTCCAGTTGAGGATTTTTTCTCAAATCTTCCAGGCTAATTCCGGTTAAGAAATAAATGTGTTCCTGTCCGTCAAGCATATTGCTTATATATTCATCAAGGCTAATTAAGTTTTCACCTGATTTAGTAGTATAAAAGCGGCATGCTTCAAGTAACTGTTCTTTTTCCTCCAGAGCACCTTCACACAAACCTTCTTTCATAACCTCGCCGAAGTTAAGCCAAAACTTCTTATACTCTTCTTTCTCTTGCTCAGCTTTAGTTTTAAGCGTAGATAATACACGTTTTACAATAGATTTTCTTATCTTTGTTATAATCTGATTATGTTGAAAAGTTTCTCGGCTGATGTTTAGCGGCAAATCTTCCGAGTCAATCACCCCCCTCAAGAACCTTAAATATGAAGGAATAAGATTCGGTTCATCTTCAGTGATAAATACTTTTTTTACATACAATTTTACTCTTCCCTTACGGTCAGGATGGAATAAATCAAAAGGTTTTTGGCTGGGTATATAAAGTAAGCTGGTATACTCTACTGCACCTTCTGCTTTATTATGTAAAGTTATCCAAGGAGTATCGGGAGCATGTGCTACATGATGGTAGAACTCTTTATACTGCTCTTCACTAATTTCCCCCTTGCTTCTAGTCCAAAGTGCGGAAGCGGAGTTGACGAGTTCCGAATTAGCATTTTCATCGACCAGATATATAGGGAAAGAAATGTGATCCGAATATGTTTTTATAATATATTGCAGCTTATATTTTTCTAAATATTCAATGTCGGAATCTTGAATAGTAAGCCTGATTTCAGTGCCTCTGGATTTAGGTTCTGCGGAAGATGAGATGGAATATTCCCCACTTCCTTCCGATTCCCAAACATAAGTTTGATCCTGGCCTGCTTTAGTAGAATAAACTTTAACTTTTTTCGCAACCATAAAAGCGGAATAAAACCCAACCCCGAATTGCCCGATAAGCTGTAAACCTTCTTTAGAGTTTTTATCCTGCAGATTAGAAAGGAATTTTTGGGTACCGGAGCTTGCAATAGTTCCCAGGTTTTGAATAAGATCATTCTTATCCATCCCGATACCATTATCTCGAATTACAAGCTCACCGTTTTGCTTATCAATAATTATTTCAATTTTTAGCTCATCTTCAGTAGCAAAGGTAGGATTATTTATTGACTCATACCTAAGCTTATCGCATGCATCTGAAGCATTGGAAATCAGTTCTCTTAAAAATATATCTTTATTAGTATAAAGAGAGTGAATCATAAGTTGTAAAACTTTGCCGACCTCGGCATCAAATTTTCTGATTTCTTGAGACATAGCCATATCAATTAAAAATTATTTTCAAGAAATGATATAATAATTAATTATTAATTCTCAACCCCTATTATTAAAAATAATTTTAAAAAATATATTTGATTAATTATTAAAAATTTGCGACAATTAAATTATATATTTGATCAAATATTTAATGTTTTATTATTAATTAATGAAAATAGGGGGAATTATGAGTAAGGGAGTGGTAAAAGAGGTTTTAGATGTATTAAATAGTTTAGGTAACTTAGCTGAGGGTGCGGTTAAAATGGATCCGAATGAGGTAATGAGTTCTACTAAATCGCTTGTGGCGGAATTAGGTGGATTAATTAGCCAAAGCGGAGATATCAGAAAAGACTTAAAGGGTAATATCAGTAGTATAATTGATGAATTTAAAGATAATAAAACCCCTGCCGACATAATTAACGACTTGGTAAAACTGGAGCAAAATTTTGAGCAAATATCCGGATCGTTTATAGTTCTTAAGGATGCATTGGTTGCTACAATTACTAAATTGAAAGAAGCTTTCGTAGAAATAAAAGACTATGTAAGCCAAGTGGTTCAAAGCGGTAAAGAGATGGTGAGTACTTTTATAGCCACAGATAAAGAACTTATCGCAGGGATTAAATCAACATGGAGTGAATCTAAGAATGAAACAAGCGGGCACCATGATCTCGGGTTCTTCTTTAAACAAGTTGCCGGGAAAACTAAGGAAGTTATCAAGGATCAGATTGAAGCTGTAGGAAAGTGTGTGCATGATGTAGTTGCAATAAATGATACTAAAAAGCTAATTGATTTTGCCGAAGGTCTCTTAAGTTCCGCTCAAAACAGCTCGGATTCTTATATGGCTATAGAGCCGGCTTATAATGTATCTTCAGTACATAGCGATCTATAATTACTAAAACATTATTATAAAGAAACGGTCTAACAACATCAAATGTTAGATCGTTTTTTTATTGGAAGTTTAAAGCTTAAAGTTTTAGATCTACCATTAAAGAAAATCCTTCCAAATAGCCGATATATCTGGTTTTAATTTCCTCAAATTGAGAAGAAAATTTATAGCCGATTAAGTTAAGTATGGTTCCGTGACCGATAATTAATACGTGAGAAAGTTCAGATGACGGGTTATATTGCTTAATAGCACTTAATATATCAGTATAAGCTTTATTAGTATATCTTTCCCAGGAATTGTTTTTATCTTTGCTTAAGATTTCATTGGGGGTGGCATAGGGACGTAGCATAATACTTTTACTGACTTCGCTGATATCTTTATCATCTTCGGGCAAGTATAAAGTAGGAATCTCAATATAGGGGACTTTAGTGCTTACCCCATAAAGAATAATATCAGCTGTTTCTCTGGTTCTTACCGCCGAAGAATGAATTACTAAGTCATACTTAACACCATTCGATATCTTTTTATAAGTTAAGGCTTGTTCAATGCCTTTTGAGGTCAAAATCCTGTTTTTGTCGTCACCGGCGGGGCTTGAATGTGCGTGTCTTAAAAGAGTTAATCTCATAATTTGATTTACTGGGGGGTTACTAAATTTGATAATTACTTTTAATCTTGCTATCAATTAATTCTATAGTCTCCTTTATGCCGTATAAAGCAATAAATGAACCGAACCTCGGACCTTGCGCAGAACCGAGTAGAACCTCATATAATGCCTGAAACCATAGCTTTAATTCTAAATTAAATTCTTTACCTACCGTAAAAGTTAGAGTTTGAAGCTCATCAATTGAAGGAGAATCTAAACTGGATAAATATTCTTTAAATTTAATGAGAGCTGATCTCTCAATCTCGGTAGGTGCTCTAAACTTTTTATTGGGTTTTATAAAGTCGTGGTAGTAGTTAATTGCACACTTTATCATTTTATCAACAAAGCTATTTTCTTTTTCTTCTATGCTTGCATCGTATCTTTTTATATATTTCCAAATTACTTTCGGATCTTCAAGATGGCTTGCACTTACTAAATTCAGTAATAAAGAGTATGTAATTGTAGTCTCCGGTTTAGGCGGGCTACCCTTATGTATATGATATACGGGATTAGCCAATCTTTTCTTTTCATCTTGCTCGGTGTGATAACTGTTTAAGTAATTTAAATAGTCGTCAACATTTTTAGGTATTACATCAAAATACAGTTTTTTAGCTTTCTGAGGAGATTGGTACATAAATAAAGATAAACTTTCCGGCGGTGCATATCTGAGCCATTCATCAAGAGTAATTCCGTTACCTTTGGATTTAGATATTTTTTGACCGTTTTCATCTAAGAATAATTCATAATACATTTGGTGCGGAGCTTTGCCCCCGATTGTTTTACAAATTCTGGTATAAATAGGGCCATTGACTAAGTGATCCTTACCGTACATCTCAAAATCTACATCAAAAGCAGCCCATCTCATTCCGAAATCAGGCTTCCATTGTAATTTACAATTACCGTCGGTTACTTTGACCGTAACTATTTCTCCGCTCTCATCCTTATATCTGATTAATCCGTTTTCTGCGTCTCTATCAATGATTAAAACCTGAAGTACTTTTCCGCTCTTAGGGCAGATGGGTAAAAACGGGCTATAAGTTGCCCGTCGTTCTTCACCCAAAGTAGGTAACATTATATCCATTATTTCATCATAATGCTTTAAAACCTTTAGTAAGCTTTCATTAAACACGCCGCTTTTATAGCATTCGGTTGAGCTAAAAAACTCATATTCAAAATTAAAAGCATCAAGAAATGCCCTTAACCTTGCATTCATGTGATGCCCGAAGCTTTCACATGTATTAAAAGGATCGGGAATCTTAGTTAAAGGTAAATCCAAGTATTTTTTATATTCTTCTTTATTCGGTATTGTATCGGGAATTTTTCTCATCCCGTCCATATCATCCGAAATGCAAAATAGCCTGGTCGGTATATCGGAAATAAGCTCAAAAGCTTTCCTTACCATAGTGGTTCTAACTACTTCACCGAATGTTCCGATATGAGGAAGTCCGGAAGGTCCATAGCCGGTTTCAAAAAGAACATATCCTTTCTTCGGAAGTTGATTATTTATTTTTTTTAAAATTGCTTCAGCTTCTTTAAAAGGCCAAGCATTACTTTCTAAAGCTTTAGTAATAATATCAGACATGTATTTCTATTATATTGTTTTATAGATAATTTTTTAATGGAATATATTTAAAACATTATAATAAGACAAGGCAAATTATGGATTGCAAAATATTAATTGCAATTATAAGATCTTTCAACATAATACACTCTGTTAAAAATTTATTTAATTGGTAATGAAAAAAAGAAAAGTTGTAAGCTCTGCTTTGGTAGGAAATATTGTAGAATATTATGATTTTGGTATCTACGCAGTTTTTGTACCAAAGATAGCAGCGTTGTTTTTTCCTGCCGCTGATAAGTCTATACAGATACTTTTGACTTTAAGTGTATTTGCCGTAGGGTTTTTAATGCGACCGATAGGCGGAATGATATTCGGTCATATCGGTGATATTTTCGGAAGAAAACTTGCGCTTACCATATCAATTGTTTTGATGGCGGTTTGCACTATGGCTATAGGATTATTGCCCGGTTATGAAACAATAGGTATATTAGCGCCCATATTATTAGTATTGATCAGGCTTGTGCAAGGCATATGCGTCGGCGGTGAAAGCGCAGGTTCGGCGATATTTATCTTAGAACATCTTGAAGGGTATAAACCCGGGTTCGTAGGGAGCATAGTTATGGCTTCCAATATGATGGGGACTCTGCTTGCTAATTTTGTAGGGATATTAATTGTCAGCTTTTTCGGGGATAGTGATTTTGCATGGCGTTATGGCTTTTTATTCGGCGGGTTAATGGGATTAACCGGCCTTTACATGCGTTATAATGTTAGTGAAACTCCCGTATTTCAAGCCAGGAAAGATGAAAACTTAACCGTTAAGTCTCCACTACTTGAGGCGATTAATAAAAGCTGGAGAAGATTGCTGGTCGTTTGCTTCCTCGGCGGGGTGACCGCAGCTCTGGCTTATATGATCAGAGGATACTTTAACGTGTTCTTTGAGACTGATCTTAAGTACGATAAGCTAATGACCGGGTATTTTACTTCCTTTGCATTATTTATCATGATTGTTATGATGCCGTTTTTCGGTATCTTAGCTGACAAGGTGGGGTATAGGAAGTTCCTTTATATAACTTGCTACGTGATTATTATAGGTGTTGTTCCGATATTTATGATGATTACCGATCCAAGTCATAGTATTCTAAAAGTTTTTTTTGCAATTTTCTTATTCGCCATGCTGGCCAGTGCAATTTGCGCACCGGCTTATCCTTATGCAATCAGTGCATTTGCACCTGAACTCAGATATTCAGGAGTAGCGGTAAGTTGGAATATAGGAATTGCTTTATTCGGCGGAACTACGCCTGCAATTTCAAAGTTCTTAGTAAATAAATTCGGGGTGAATGCTCCGGCACTTTATATTGTTGTAATGTGCACATGCTTTATAGCAATCAGCTTTTTAACCAGAAGAGATAAGCACTAATGAAATTATCAGTTATTGTTCCCGTAATGAATGAAAAGGATAATATTAAGCCTCTAGTAATTAGCATTAATAAGGCGCTTGCAGGTATTGAACATGAAATTATATTTGTAGATGACGGTTCCACTGATAATACGGTGGAAGAAATTTTAAAACTTGAACAGAAAAATATAAGGCTATTAGTTTTTACAAGAAATTTCGGTCAGACTTCAGCGCTTGCCGCAGGAATTGAGGCAGCTGACGGTGAATATATTGCAACCATCGACGGTGACTTGCAAAATGACCCGGAAGATATCCCGCTTTTACTGAAAAAACTTGAAGCAGAAAATCTTGATGTGGTAGCCGGAATTAGAGCTAATAGAAATGACGGTTTTATCTTAAGGAAAATACCAAGTAAAGTTGCAAATTTCTTAATTAGAAAACTATCACAAGTAGAGATAACGGATACCGGGTGTACTTTAAAGGTGTTTAAAAGTTATTTAGCTAAAAAGCTTGATTTACATGGAGAGCTTCATAGATTTATACCGATTCTCGCCAGTCTTCACGGGGCAAAAATTGCCGAGGTTCCCACTCGTCATTATGCCCGCCAATTCGGCACGTCAAAATATGGTATAGGCCGGACGTTAAAAGTGTTAAGCGACTTAATTTTAATGCTGTTTTTTCAAAAATATAAGCAAAAGCCAATGCATTTATTCGGCACTTTAGGAGTATTATTGTTTGGTATCGGAAGTTTAATCAGCACCTATATGCTATGGCTGAAAATTTGCGGGGAGAGCATAGGTCATAGGCCGCTATTCTTTATAGGGGTGCTTTGCATTATTGCTGCATTCCAGTTTATTACTACCGGGTTTATCGCAGAATTAATGATGAGAACCTATTACGGTTCCCAGAAAATGAAGCCCTATAGTATTAGTTCCGAATATAAAGACGGTGAGAAAGTTAGATAGTTAAAAACTAAAGGTAAGTTTGTTACCTTTGCAATAGTTATTTTTGATAAATATACCTTTTGTTATAAAATGAAAAATTTATATTTATACAATTTTTTATTTAATGAATGTTAAATATAAGGAAAGAAAATGAGTATCGCAGATATGATTTTCGGTGAAGTTGTTAATTTAAAAGCAGGTAAACTACTTGCTCTTAAGGGAGAGAAAGTAAAAGTTAGTAAAAAGTGCTCTTTGGAAGCATTAAAAATTGAAATAATTAATTCTGAGATGAATTTGGGAAAAGAAGCTCATTTTATTGCTGAGCAGTTTTACTGTAAGAACAGTAAAATAATAGCACAAGATATATATTTACCTGCTCAAGATCACCTGTATAATACAAATTGCGAGTTTATAGGGAAAGTACATTTTAATTTTCAAAATGATGAGTTATAAATTTACAAAATTAAATATTTTACAAAGTAGGTTTACTTCTTTTAAAATCTAATTTTTATTCTTTAATTTCATTTAAAAACTCCCTAATTACGCTCGGGAAAGAATTCATAAATGCATATCTTCGCACCTCAGTAGAGGGGGGCGCTCTGCCCCCTGATACGCATTTATCCTAACTTAATTTATAATGAAATTGCTAAATAAAGCGGTTGTAAAAAAATAAGGGTTCGAATTTATACTAATTGTAACTTGTTTTTAAGCTTATCAATTCTATTATATGACTCTTCGATTCTTTCTTGAGAAATCTTACCTTCATCTATAGCTTGCTTAACAATATCTACAAACTTTGCAGGCAAGTCATAATCCTGCTCACAGTTTTCAACTCCCCCGCAGGCTGCTTTATTATTAGAAATAACCAATAGGTCATTCCCTGCATCAATAGATCGTATTATCGCTTCTTCAATTCCATAGCTTCCTATTATTGCTCCCATATGTAAATCATCGGTTACAATCACCCCGTCATAATCCTTATCTCTTAGCAATGTTTTTAAAACAGTAGGAGATAAAGTGATCGGATGAAGCGGATCCAGCTTTGTATTAACCACATGTGCTGTCATTATCATATCCACCTTATCTGATGCAATAAGATCATAAAAAGGCTTTAATTCTCTTTCATGTACGGTTTCGGTTACATCCACCATACCTTTATGAGTATCGCCACTTGCGAGCCCGTGACCCGGGAAGTGTTTAAGGGCTGTAAATGTATTAAACTTATGATGAGAGTCAATAAAAGCATTTGCATAATCAACTATTTTCTCAATATCTCCACCGAAACTTCTGCCTAATCCCCCTATTACACTGCAAGGCTTCTCTTCATCGTTAATATCAACCACGGGGGCGAAGTTTAAGTTTATACCGTTTTTGTTTAATTCCTTGGCTAAATTATCATATATATCGGATGCGCCATCTATATCATAATTATTTGCAACATCATAAGCTGAAGGGAAGCCTGTGAATCCTTTATCCTTAATAAGACGCTGAACTTTCCCGCCTTCCTGATCGGCAGCAACAAAAGCATACGGGTTTGCCTGGTGTAGGGATTTTGTTAACTCTCCCAGCTGCTCGGGATTTTCGATATTATAACGAAAAAGGATTGTACCGCCCAGCAACCCGCTTTTCAAATAAGAAATAGTTTTTTGAACATTAGGGTCTGTACTGTGTACACCTTCAAAGCCCATTATTAACATGGAGCCGATTTGTTTTTCAAGCGGAATGACAGCCTCTCCTACTTTTAAATCATCATGATTTAAGGGGTGGTCTTCTAGAGGGTAAGTAGTATTATTTGTACTAAATATAAACTCATGCTCCATTTTCTTACTCTATCAATTTTGATTAGAATGAAGTTTATTACAAAGGATCTTGAGTGTATAGTTAAAAAATTTAAAACTAATAAAATATTAAATTTAGGTTTATTAACTATATCTCTATTATTCTGTAATATTTAGAGTTTTATATTTTATAAAATAAAAGTAATAGTCGCTTTGATTATTACTTTTAGTTTTTAGTAACCTAAGAGCACTACATACTGCTCTGAAATGTATTAAAGTATTGAAGCATACTGATAACCTTGAACATTACCGGAGTTATTTTTTTCAACTTTGCCCGTCAAAGTTGAGGTATCTTCTTTGTTTGCTTCAGGAGTTTTTAACGATTTTTCATTATCTGCAAAGTAATTTAAAGCAAATTCTTTAACTATGTAAATTCCCTCTAATGTCATATTAAATGCTTCTTTTACACCATAAAATGCATAGGAGATAACGCTATAAGCCATAACAGCTAAAGAGCAGGTTGCATTGAATACAAATTTACAAACTTCCCAACTTTGAGAAGGCCATTTATATAAGGCATAAGCACTGCCGGCCAAAGCTACTGCAGGTAAGGAATAGATGCTGTCATAAAATTCCCTTATCCCTACATGTAAGGCGGAATTAACCATAGCCCCAAGAGTAGAAATTCCTTCCGCTAAATAATGATGAACTTTATTGCGGGAAGATCCGGCTGCATATGCTATGCCTTTTACTCCTCCGTCAAGCACGGCATGCATAATATTAGCCGAGGCGCCGCTGATCAATTCAAATAAAGTTTTCGGTTCATAATCATTCTCTAAGCCTTTTTTAAATTCATGCTCAACAATTCTGAAAGTAGTATCTAAATCCACCCCTTCAATTGTTAGGTTATGGCAAAATTCTACAAAATCATCAAAAGAAATATTTTGGTTAGAATGATTTTTTTCAACTTGTACTTGTTTAAGTATTTCAGGGGAGTGTAATAACTGTTCGAATTTTTCCAAGTTATATCTGGTTTCTAAATCTACTGACAAAGCACCGAGCTTAACCAGGCTATGAAATTTGTAGAATAACTCTCTTTTTTCTCCTGAAGCAAAAATCTCTTCCACCAATTTCTGATGATTAGAGGAGATAAATATTGCAGTTAGCTTCTCTAAAGAAGTACTATTTATTTTATAACCATAGTTAGTCTTTTCATAAGCCTGCTTAATTTCTTCGCTCAAATTTTCTAAAGCTTTACGAGTCCAAGGAGCCATCCAATGATTGCCTAAATCTTGTTTTAAACGATAATAACGGTTAAATAAAGTTTCCGCCATTATAAGCTGTGCTTCTTTGCTTAATCTTAATTCCGAGGTATCACCTGAAGTTGTCGGTATACTTTCAGTTGTAAAGAAAGCATTTTTAATATTTCTATAGCCTACATGGTTTGCCATGTAATTTTTTAAGTCATCCCCGGCTATAACTTTGCCGTACCAATTAATATGGAATGCACCGATCATCGGTTTTTTATCCATATTAATTAGAGTATCGTTAGCATATTCGGTATCCAAGATAGTTCTGGATAATACATAGAGAGGGTTTTTTGCATCAAGATAAGCTTTATAAGCAATAACTACATTTAATGCATAATCTACTAATCTAATAACCGGGTAAAATATGGTTCTACCGATTATACCTAACCCGATATAATTAATTATTGCATTCTTTGCAGTAGTAAGAGCTATTGAAATACCCAGGGTTATAAAAAACTTAGCCTTAAAGCTAAGTTCAAATCCACCGAAACTCGGATCGGCACCTGCGGCGATTAATTTTTCAATAGCACCGTGGTCTCCTCTTAGTTCGGCGATACCTTGTTCATTTTTTATAACCGAATGCTCTAGTAAAATTTGCATTGCGGTTTTACCATCTACTTTATTTTTAGCATTTAAATCAAGTCTTTTATCTTTAAGTAGTGCAGTAATTATGCTGTTCTTAGCAAGTTTTAAATCTTTTATTGTTTCGGATTGCTCTTCGCTCGATTTATTCAGTTCTTTAACTTGCTCATTTGTATAGAGAGCGGCATACATTAAGGCATTATAACCGTTTCCATCAATTAGGGTAGGATCGGCGCCCATAGCAATCAGCTTTCTGGCAAGAGCTGAATTACCTTCTTTACAAGCTTCCATAAGCGGAGTAAGGCCTGAAGGCTGTCTTTTTTCAACGTGCGCAATTTCATTAGCACCAAAGCCGAACAGTTCGTGCTCAACCATGATATCTAAGAGATCAAATCTACCTTTTTCAAAAGTTTGGTAAAATAAATCCATATGATCTTCCAAAACTCCTTTGGGGAGCTTTTTATTATCCAAGCAGAGTTTTATAAAACTAAGGTCATTATTTCTAAACGCCAAGCTCAAGCATTCGGCCAGCTCCGCTTTGGCAGGGAAATATTCTTGGGTTATTTTATCGCCTGAAAACTTGGTTATAAACCCTAACTTTTCTTTGTGTCTTGCTATTTCCTTATCAACCTGCTCAGGAGGCAGGACTAAAGTCTTAGGAGCTGAGATAATTTCGCCGTCACGAGTAAGGTCATGCAGTTGAATAACCGCTAACTTGCCTGCTCTGACTCTCTTAATTATCTTATCATTAGTTAGGTCTAAGTATTCACCGGCTAATGAACCCGATGTTCTGGCATGATTAATCGCTTCTCTCAGTAAATTTATATCAAGTTCTACTTCATTAGGGTTAAGCAGTTTTTTGATACTCTCCTGCATCACTTCCACAATATAAGGCCTTGCAAGGTAGGCTACCATCTGACTTAGCTGAAGTAGGCTTACTTGCTCGGGAGAAGTATCCTGAACCAGTTCAAGCTCGTGATTTACTATAGCTTTATATGCATGTAATAACTTGCCTCTAACGGAAGAATTTTGGCTTACGCCTTCTTTCATAAGTTCAGTTATTTCTTCTTGAAAAATTCCTAAGCTAACCTGAAGGGTTAAAAGCCTATTCATAATGAAAGGAGTTAAAAAAGAATCACTTAATTTCTTTAGCTCTTCAGCTTCAGCCGGATCTTCAGTAAGATTGTTAAGCATATGAAGTAAAGATTCATCAAATTCTCTAGCTTCCATAGAAGTTGTTTGGATCTCGTCCGTGCGTACACTTGTATCTTTTGAGTTCATAGCTAAAAAACTATATTAATATCCCCTTATAAAATTATTATAACATACTTGTATTAAAAAAATAATACATAATTAGATTTTCTTGTATTTTTAATAATAAACTATTAATAAGTTGATTTATGTGGTGCTATCCCATATATAATGTTGGTCGCTTGCAAGATAGGAAAATGAGGGTTAATGATGGAAAAACCGATTATCATTTGTGCAGGAAGTAAATATGTTGATATTGACGTATTAGCTTGTGCCGTTGCTTATAAAGAACTTTTAGGGCTGAAGAACAAGAAAGCAAAGATAGTTTTTACTGGTGCTTTTAACAAAACTGTGCCTACAAGTGTTTTGACATGGAACATGGATGTATCGCATGGTGTGCCTGAAAACCTTTCTGATTATAACTATGTGTTAGTAGATATCTCAAACCCGAATTACTTTGAAAAATTTGTGGTAAGAGAGCAGGTGATTGAAGTATTTGATCACCATCATGGCTTTGAGAAATATTGGACAAACCTAATAGGAGAGAGTGCAAGGATTGAACCTGTCGGTTCGTGTGCAACGCTCATTTGGGAAGAGTATAAAAAGCATAATAAAGAAAACATGATTTCACCAACTAGTGCAAATTTAATCTATACTGCTATCATTTCAAACACACTTAATTTTCATTTAGGTGCAGTATTTACTGGGTATATCGGTGAAACAAAGCAGCTGTTCCTACGAAAAGAAATATTAAAAAAGTTTGATTAAGGAAAAGCCGATAATTAGTTGTTATAAGATTTCCACAAAGAATTAGGAATTTTTTCAACAAAATCTTTATGGAGTTTTTCTTCCTGCGTAGTTATTTGGAACCTACGATAAGGGAAGTTACTTTCCGCTTTAATTGTTTTCATTATGTTATCAACGTCTTCTGCAAAACTTAGGGTTGATTGGGAGCCTTCAAGAAGCGCAATATAAACCTGAGCAAGTAATTCGGAGTCAATTAAAGCACCATGCTTCTCACGGTTTTCCAAGCTGATGTTAAACCGCTGACATAAAGCATCAAGGCTTGCAGGCGATTTAGGGAACTTGCGTCTTGCTAGAGTTAAAGTATCTATAACATTATCAAAATTTAAAAGTTTAAGCGAAATTAAATTCAGTTCATAATTAATAAAACCGATATCGAAACCGGCATTATGAATGATTAAGTTACCACCTTCTAAAAAATTTAGAAAGTCGTTAACAATATCTTTAAAAAGAGGTTTATCCAGCAAAAACTTTGAAGAAATACCGTGAATTGCATAGGAATCTGAGGGCACATCTCGAAGCGGATTAATATAAGTATGATAGGTTCTACCAGTTATTTCACGATTAATTAATTCCACGCAACCGATTTCAATAATCCGATGACCTTCATAAGGGTTAAGGCCTGTGGTTTCCGTATCTAATACTATTTCTCTTATATCTGCCATATACTAAAATTTTAATTTGTTTAAACGTATGTGCCATGCTGACACCTGTATTAATAATAAAATCAGAATTTTTGATTCTATAATTATCCGTAGTTTGCCGCTCCACAATAGCATTAAATTTATCAATAGTCATATTTTTTCTCTGCAAAACCCGATTTAGTTGGGTCTCTTTATTAACAATCGCACTTATTGTAATATCAAAACCATACGGGTGAGCAGTTTCAAATAAGAGAGGTACTTCTACTACTATTGATGTTTTACTGTGCTTTTTTATTTGTTTAACGAACTTATATAAATCTTCTCTGACGATTGGATGAACGATAGATTCTAATTTTATCAAATCATCTTTATTACTGAAAACTTTTTTAGCCAGTAGTTGTTTATCAATCATATAAGGAGTTGCACACTCAGGGAAAGCAGCTGCTACTGCCTGATAGGCACTGCCACCCTTTTTATACATATCGGCAATTATCTGATCAAAGGAATAGATGACAAATCCTAAGCGTCGGAAGCATCTTAAAATAAAAGATTTCCCGGCACCGATTCCACCCGTAATCGCAATTATTTGACCATATTTATTTAGTTGCTTCTTCATCTTTAGTATAAACTTCATTAATTAAATAAATGGGGCGGTTTTTAGTTTCTTTATAAACTCGGGCTATATATTCTCCGATTACTCCAAGGCTTATCAATTGCACTCCTCCCATAAAAAGTATTGCAACCATTATTGAAGCATATCCCGGAAGCTCAATACCGTAAAATATAGTTCTAAGTACAAGAAATAACGCATAACTTAAAGAGAAAAGTGAGATCATCACCCCAATATAAAGCCAAATTTTAAGCGGTAGGGTAGAAAATGAGAAAATGCCGTCCAGAGCGAAGCTAAAGAGTTTTCTATAGTCCCAAGAAGTTTGGCCATGCTTTCTTTTCGGTCGATCAAAAGTAATGGTGGCGGTTTTAAACCCTACCCAAGAAAATATACCTTTCATAAAACGATTTTTTTCTCGTAATAATTTTATCTTCTCAACTACTTTTTTATCCATTAACCTAAAATCGCCCGTGTTCTCCGGTAGCGGAGTTTTAGATAATTTTAAAAATAGTTTATAGAACATTTTAGCGGTAAACTTTTTGATAAAGCTCTCACCTTCGCGATTATTGCGCTTAGCTAAAACGACATCATAACCTTGCTGCCATAAGCTTATCATTGAGGGGATGAGTTCAGGGGGATCCTGAAAATCCGCATCCATCGGAATAATGATATCCCCGCTTGCATAATCTAAACCGCAGGTTAAAGCTGCTTCCTTGCCGAAATTTCTGGTTAAATCTATTATCTTTATATGATCGTGATTCAAATATATTTCATTTAATGCTTCTATAGTATCGTCTTGGCTTCCATCATTAATAAATATGATTTCATAAGTTTTTTTTAAATGACCAATTGTTTGCATAATACTCATATAAGCCTCTTTAATGCCTTGAGACTCATTATAGCATGGTATTACTATGGATATTTTATATACTTCTTGCCGCATGTATTCTTTCCTAAATACTTTTTATAGTAATATAACAAAAAACTTATTGTACAGAATTGTTTTCTCGCGTATCAACTTTTCGGAAGAATATTGAGAATAAAATATGTTGAAAGCTAAGCAAATCAATGAAATTTTTGAAAGGTTTTCCGCTAACAAACCTGATCCTAAAATTGAGCTGGATTATTATTGTCCTTTTACATTATTAGTTGCGGTAGTTTTATCGGCGCAAGCAACCGATAAAGGGGTGAACCGTGTAACCCCCAAGTTATTTGAGATTGCAAACACTCCGCAAAAGATGATTGAGCTCGGAGAAGAAAAACTAAAAGAAATAATAAAGTCTATCGGTTTATATAATGCAAAAGCAAAGAATATAATTTTAATGAGTAAAGCTTTAATTGAAAGGTTCGGGGGCGAAGTGCCGGCTTCAATGATTGAGTTATCTTCCCTTCCCGGGGTAGGGAGAAAATCGGCAAATGTTATTTTGAATTGTGTATTTAATGAGCCGACCATAGCGGTGGATACGCATATTTTTCGCGTATCCAATCGAATAGGTTTTTGTAAAACTAATACTCCCGAAAAAACTGAACTGGAACTAATGAAAAAAGTTCCTGCTAAGTGGAGACCTAAGGCGCATTTCTGGTTAGTTCTGCATGGGCGTTATACCTGTAAGGCAAGGAAACCTGAGTGCGGTTCATGTATTATTAATGATATATGTGAGTATAAATATAAGTGTTTTTAAGCTCTACCTATATCCTGGTGTTTAACCCGCTGGTTGAATATTATTAGGCTAGGCTCTTCTCCGTTGCAGGCAGCTTTACATTTTTCATATAAATCCATTGCCTCACCAAGGGAGGCTAAACCATTGAAGCCTGCTTTGCCTTTTTCCAGCTTCCCTAAAATTCTGTCACCGGTGCTACGTGGTCTGATTTCATATTTATCCGAAGATTTAATGTATTTTATAGAGGAATTCTTGTTAGATACATGCCCGCTAGCTAATGATCTTTCAAATAAATTTTCATCACCTTTATATTTTTTTAGCTCAAGTACTCCCCAAGTGTTTTTGAGTAATCCAGAATCAATTTTATAAAAAGTATAAATTTCCGTAGTTATTTTATAAGGGGTTGTAAAATCTTGTTCTTGTTCCATTTGGGGAAGTTGCTCTTTTTTATCAATGCTACCCGGCACCCTGGACGTTGAAGGTCGGGTTTTAACTTTTTCCTTAACTCTGTGTCTAAGTCTATCGTCCGGTTCCTTATCCGGTTTAGCATAATCAATAGTAGCAATGTTTTTTCTTAAATCTGTAATCTCCTGTTCAGCTGTTTTATTCTCTTCTTGCATTCTCTTATATTCAAATCGTTGTTTTTTAGTCCAAGGCTCGCGTATAGGTTTATTACCCACTTCCAGAATCTCCTTATTAGTATTTGCAAAAGCATTGATAAAAGGAGATCTGATATCTGGAATATAACCGAATGCATTTAATCCTAAAATGCATGTATCGACCGCAGTTTTGCCTAAAAACCATACTGCCTTGTCTACAATCGAGATAAGAGGTATAGTTGAATAGATCAGTTGCCTTATTTCCAGATTGGAAGCACTATGAATGGAATAAGACGAGTGATTTTTAAAACAATATACGATAGTATTATGAAAACCGAATTGGTTTACGGGATTCATATAATACTGCATACCGTGTAAGCATGCTGATAAAAAGATATCAATAGCTGATGAAGTAAGTAATCTGCTTATATAACCAGTTTTACTGAACTCGTTGTCATATGAAATTAATTCTAAGCTTCTTAAAAAGTTACTTGCTCTTAAAGAAACAAATGAAATAGCAGCTGCAGATAATTGAGTAATGCATGCATTTAAGATTAAATCTTCAGCAGGATATCCTACAACATAAATTAAAAATAAAGCAGGTATTGCGCTGAGTGCAAGTGAAGTAGTATATTTAAAAAGCGGCCTAATATTTGAGTTATCAGTATAAAGCTTCGCACTGGAAGCGGTTATGCTTATAATACGATGTATCAGTGATAAAGCAAACAGATCTCCTAACCTTTCGGCATCAGTTAATAACCTTATATTGCTTGATAATACGCCGGAAATGGAAATTTTATCCGGTGTTGAAATAGAGCCCGGCCAAATCCCTTGCAGCATTCTCACTATAGTTGTTGATTTGGAACCGAACAAACTGACTGACTGATCCCTAAGAAACAGAGTAGTATCTCTTTCAAAATAAATTTTATCGCAGAAATGAATTGAGGAAATTTTATTGTTCATAATTTAACCATTGCTTTTTATATTTTAATAAGAGTATATGTCATTGAAATTACCGACGGCTGCTAGTGCTTCCTCCATGGTGCGGCAATCAAAGGTGTATAAGTCATTACGGGCGGTATGCATCTGATCATCCGAATCCGAATAACTACTTTCAATCATCTCCTTACATGCTTTTTGAGCATTCTCCGTGGCCATAGAAATAGAGGCTAACGTACCGCTTAATCCTTCGCATAGTTTTATTTCAGTAATTGAGTGAACTTTATAATTTTTAGGTTTCAGAGTAAATTTATCTCCTTCATCAATGATTAATATGGTTCCTTCGTTATTATTGCTTATACAGGACCTCCACTTACTTAATTTTTCCAAAAACTCCAGACCGAATAATTTAGGTAAAGAAGCCTTGTAGTCTTCATAAATATCGTCTTGTTGGATAATTGCTTGTTCATCTTTATATATGAAAGCATTTTCTATCTGGTCAATATGAAGCGGTACACATTTGGAATTCTCTTTACCTGCTAAAAGATAAGTTAAAAAGTATTTATCTATACCGTAATATTTTTTATTACTGCCGTCATTAAAATCACTTTTTTGTATGGTTCCTAATAAGCGATCATGAAATTCGGTTTCCGGAATATGAAATAAATAAGATTTTTGCCATAAGGTATAAAACTCTTCAGGTTTATTTTGGTTCATCTCCGTGACCGGCTTAGAGCCGAGCCAGGAAATCAAAGATTGTGAAGCGATAAACATTTGGTCAAGGGCAGAGGGTACATGTAATTTTATAATTGCACTATATATCCATGGATTGTCAAAAACTTTTATCACGTTTGTAATAGTATCACTTTCATCATAAAGTGAAATATGCCTGTAATCAGACAAATCTCTGACATAATACAGTTTGTTGGCAAGGTTTTTATATTCTGGCGTGCTAATTTCGAGTGCCATAACTTCTAATTTTTTAGCCACATGATAAGCTTTGGCAGCACGTAGGGCTGGATCGGATATGTTGCCGGACATCTGGTAATCATTAAACTCACACGGTCGGCAGTTCTTATATCTCAAACCAACTAGTTCTAAGACTTCAATTCTATCCAGTTCGCAAATAACTTTAAACATAGTTTTTGTTGATTTTAAATAAAAATAATAAAATATTTTATTATTTTAGCCGAAAAATTCAATACTCAATATATTAATTTTTTTAAAACTTACGTAAATAAAGTTGTTTAAATCTACTAGACCCATATTAAAAAAAGTATATAATATTGGTTTAACTATTAAAAATAAACCTTGTGACGAGGAATTATGAACGGAATTTTTAAAAAATATGTAGCATTAACTGCGGTTGTATTTACGCTTGCAGGCTGTGATAACATGGCTTTAACTAATGAAGCGGGGTATGCAAATAAAAGAACTATCGGCGGTTTAACCGGGGCGGTAGCAGGTGCTTGGGTCGGATCTAACATGGGTAAGGGTAAAGGTCAGATCGCAGCAATCGCGGCAGGAACTTTACTTGGCGCATTAGGCGGAAGTTCGCTGGGTTCTTCTTTAGATAGGGCGGATGTAGCTAATCATAATAATACCGCGCAAAGAGCTTTAGAAGCAAACAGAACAGGTGTAGCTTCAACTTGGAGCAACCCGGATACCGGTGCATCAGGTGTAGTTACCCCGGCAAAAACTTATGAAGAGCATGGAAAGTATTGCAGAGAATATACCCAAACTGTTAAGGTAGGTAATAAAATTCAAGAGGCATACGGTAAGGCATGCCGTAACCCAGACGGTACTTGGCAAATTGTTCAGTAAGTAAATAGTGGTATATAAAATTTTGAGGATAATATGTCTGAAGCAATTACAGTGCAAGGTTTGCCGAAAGGTGAGCTCTTAAAGGGCAAAAAAGGTTTGATTATGGGGGTGGCAAATAATAAGTCATTGGCTTGGGGAATTTCTCATGCTTCTTATTTACAAGGTGCTGAACTTGCATTTTCTTACCAAGGGGAAGCTTTAGAGAAAAGGATTTCGCCGCTTGCGGAATCAATCAGTTCGGATACACTTATTGCTTGTGATGTTTCAGATATGAACTCCGTAGATGCAGCATTTAAACTTATTAAAGAAAAATGGGGTAAGCTAGATTTTTTAGTGCACTCAATCGCTTATTCTAATAAAGATGAGCTTAAAGGCAGATATGTCGATACATCTTTAGAAAATTTCCTACATACAATGAATATTTCCTGTTATTCATTCATAGCGACCGCAAAGCGTGCAGCAGAGCTAATGAAAGACGGTGGAAGCATAGTAACACTTACTTATTATGGAGCCGAAAAAGTTATTCCTAATTATAATGTTATGGGAGTAGCAAAAGCTGCGCTGGAAGCAAGCGTTAAATATATTGCAGCAGATTTAGGGGAAAAAAACATCAGAGTAAACGCAATTTCTTCCGGGCCGGTAAAGACATTGGCAGCTTCAGGGATCGGAGATTTTAGAAGCTTCTTAAAATGGAGTGAAGATAATACGCCGCTTAAAAGAAATACTACTCTTGAAGATGTCGGCGGAACAGCCGTATATTTATTAAGTGACTTATCAAGCGGTGTAACCGGGGAAGTTATTCATGTTGATAGTGGTTATCATGTAATGGGTATGAAAATGTTAAGTCCAGAAAATAACTCTGAAGAATAATTAAAACTTGAGCGCAAAGGAGTAATAAAATCTTGTCTATATGGCGCTAATTGTACAAAAATTTGGTGGTACATCGGTTGGGACTCTTGAGAGAATAAGAAATGTTGCTAAAATTATTCAAAAAGAAAGAGAGCAGGGCAATAAAGTTGTCGTGGTGGTGTCAGCAATGGCCGGTGTTACTGATAATTTAGTAAATGACGCTCTTTTCTTATCTCGCATTAAAACTAATGAGGAATTAGCTGAGTATGACTCTATTATTGCAGCAGGAGAGCAAATATCATGCGGCTTAATTGCTCTTGCGTTAATAAATAAAGGCATTAAAGCACGTTCGTGGTTGGGATGGCAGGTGCCGATATTTACTGACGGGATATTTTCAAACGGAAAAATAACTCATATAGAAACCAAACAATTGATGAAGTGTTTAGAGGAGGGTGAAATACCTGTAATAGCGGGCTTTCAAGGGGTTTATAATGATCGGATAATAACTCTCGGTCGCGGAGGTTCCGATACAACCGCTGCCGCAATTGCAGCTGCGCTCAAGGCTGATAGGTGTGATATTTATACTGATGTAGATGGGGTTTATACCGCGGATCCCAGGATAGTACCGAAAGCCGGAAAACTAAAGCATGTCGCTTTTGATGAAATGTTGGAAATGGCATCTTCAGGTGCAAAAGTATTGCATTCACGATGTGTGGAAATCGCTATGAAATTTGACTTAAAAATGCAGGTTTTATCAAGTTTTGATAACGGAGTAGGAACTATGATTGTAGGAGAAGACCAAATTGTTGAAAAGCATATTGTTACAGGAATCACCTGTAAGGGTGATATTGCAAGTATTACATTAAAAGCTATGTCGGATGTCCCGGGATCAGCTTCTCAGCTGTTTAATTCTATGGAAGAAAAGAATATAAATGTTGATTTAATTGTGCAAAATATCGGCAGTAGAGGTAAAACCGACCTCACTATCACCATTGCTAAAAATGATCTTGACAAGGCTTTGGATTCAATCGAGACTAATAAAAAGATAAACTGCCGCGATATTATTGTAGATGATAACGTCGCTAAAATTTCAATAATCGGCATTGGAATGAAATCTCATTCAGGGGTTGCACAAAAGATGTTTCAAATTTTAGCGGATAGAGGTATAAATATATTAGTAATATCAACTTCTGAAATTAAAATTAGCGTGCTTGTTCATGCTGAATATAAAGAATTGGCAGTAAGGGCTTTACATGCAGGATATGGTTTAGATAAGTGAGGGAAAAATGAAAATTAAACAAATAATTTTTTTAACGATGCTTGGGATGATGATTTCATCTTGTGCGGCGGTAGATCCGACCAGGAATGATTTAAAAAGCCCGTGCGTGGCAAATGACGAGGCCGGAGGTGCAAACCCATGTATCAGGAGAAAACCTCTTGAAAACTTTATAGTATAGCATATAATCACGTTCCTTATTTCAAATTTGAGGAAAATTATGGGTTTAGAAAGAACTTTGTCAATTATTAAGCCTGATGCTACTAGAAGAAACTTAACAGGCGCCATTAATGAGCGCTTTGAAAAATCCGGTTTAAAGATTGTTGCACAAAAAAGATTGCAGCTAACCGAAGAACAAGCTAAGCAATTTTACATTGTACATAAAGATAGGCCTTTTTATGGTGAATTGGTAAGTTTCATGATTTCAGGAGCGGTTGTCGCACAAGTACTGGAAGGGGAAAATGCAGTTGCTAAAAATAGAGAAATAATGGGAGCAACCAATCCTAAAGATGCAGCAGACGGTACAATCAGAAAAGATTTTGCTGAAAGTATCGAAGCGAATTCCGTGCACGGTTCAGATTCTTTAGAAAATGCAAAGAACGAAATCAGTTTCTTTTTCAGCGAAATGGAAATTTGCCGATAATTAATAATTAATACTGGATACATTTTATGAAGGGCTTCCGAATCAGTAATTTTTACAAAGAATGGGGAGCCTTTTTTATTATTTCGTTCTTAGGGTTCGGCACTTCTTTTTTCTGGATCAAGGTCGCATTAAGAGAGTTAACGGCACTTGAGCTTGCTACCTATAGAATTACTATTGCTTCTATTGCCTTATGGTGTATTACTCCCCTATTTAGGGTTAAAATTCCGACTAACATTAAGCTACTGGCTAAGATTACCTTTTTAGGTGTGATCGGAACTTTTTTTCCGTTTATGTTGACTGCTTGGGCAGAAGTCTATATTAGCTCAAGTGTCGCAGGAATTTTAAATTCTTTAACCCCGATATTTACTATAATACTCAGCGTTTTTTTCTTACCAGATAAGGAGCTTAATACTAAGTTGATATTAAGTGTAATACTCGGATTCTTAGGTGCGCTACTTATTTTTGCCGATAAGCTTAATGTTGATAGTGAAATGGAAATGATATTACCTGAGCTTGCTTTAATATTTTGTGCACTTTGCTATGCTACCCAAGCTGTTTATGCAAAAATTCATTTTAAAGAACAAAATTTTATTACACTTGCGGTACTTTCCACTACAACTGCAGCTATTTTATTCTGGATAACTTTATTAATGAGCCAGAAGGAGATAACTTTCCCACAAGAGACCAGTACAATTATTGCAATACTATGGATGGCAATTGTAGCAAGTACTATTTCACTAATTTTACTATATTACTTAATTAAAAGTTGGACGCCTACCAGAGTTTCATTTATAACTTATGCAGTACCTATAATTGCTATGTTTTTAGGTGTAGCTGTGCTTGGCGAACAACTAAAAGCACATATGATTATCGGGGCAATAATTATTATAGCTTCTATTATTTTATCTAATCAAAAACTAAAGCGTAAAGCTAAATGATTCTAAATTGTATATTTGCATTAATTATCGGCGTATTACTAGGTAATTTTGCAAGTACAGTGCTTTTTAGGCTTCCGAGAAAAATCCCTATCCACGGATATAATCCGAAACTCGGTAAAGTACCTCATTGTTCAACTTGCGGGCATACTTTAAAATTTTATGAGTATCTTCCCGTGTTAAGTTGGGTTTCTACACGCGGCAGATGTAACTATTGCGGCGTCAAAATCAACCCCGAATATACAATACTTGAAGTTTTTGTATCTATACTTGCTTTTATTTTATATTTTTTTACTTCAGGATTTTCAGAAGAATATATTTTGTTATTATTTTCCGGAGCCGGACTTATTTTATCATGCTTCTTAATCGATAAAGCAAAAACCGATGCTGATAAAACGCTGTTTATGGTGGGTATCTTAGGCTCTATATTCCGCACATTAAATGAAGCAACTATATTCGGTTGGCTTACTTCGTTCTTATTTGCATACTTTATATATGCATTTATTACTTCTAAGTTGGATGGGAAAAAAGTAGCTGAATATTATTCTTTAAGATTTATTTTATTATCTGGGGTATGGTTAAATATTCCTTACCTGTTAGCTTATCTTCTAATATTATTACCACTTACTGCTATAAAGACAATTTCTCAATATAAAAAAAATACATTTCTTATTGCCTTATTATATATTTTTATATTAATTATGGAATTTGACTACTACCAAAAGGTTATATGCTTTCTGACTTAAAACTTTCTGATAATATCCTTCCTAAAGGCTTCGTCTATCTGTATGAAGTAGATGATACTATTGAGCAATATATCATGTATGCCAAAAGTGATAATTTTACGGGAAGGGTAGTAAAAGGCTATGAAAGAGAAGTAGCTATCTGTACATATCAGGCGGCACTTGCTTTAACAGGGGTTCAAAAGGAATTAAACAAATTTAATTTAGGACTTAAGGTCTATGATATATATCGCCCCGTTCAAGCTTGTTTGGATTTTTATGAATGGTCACAGGATGTAAATGACCAAAAAATGAAAGAAAAATTTTATCCGCAAGTTGATAAAAAGGATTTCTTCGATTTGGGCTATGTAGCCAAATACTCAGGGCACAGCAGGGGAAGTACGGTAGATTTAACAGTAATTACTTTAGATGAAAAAGAAGAATTAGATATGGGAACCAGGGTAGATTTTATCGATGAATTATCCAGTACTCAAAACCCCGACATTTCTTTTGAAGCCAAAAAGAACCGCCTTCTGCTTCGTTCAATAATGGAAAAATACGGTTTTGAAAATTATTCTAAAGAATGGTGGCATTACTCTTTAAAAAATGAACCGTTTCAAAGAAAGCCCGAAGATCATTTCGATTTTCCCGTTAAGTAATAACGTTTATAGGTTAATTATTCTTAATATAATTAACGCTTTTATCCTGCTCATAAAGCTCGAGAAGCAGTTTAAGTTTTTGATTTGCGGGATGTTTAAGATCCGGGTCATCTTCAGCTATTTTTCGTGCTAATGCATTAGCTTCAGGAATTAAATTATAGTGATAGTTTAAATTACAGGTTCTAAATGAAGGTAAGCCGCTTTGCTTAGTACCTAAAATTTCCCCGCTGCCTCGAATTTTTAAATCTTCCTCGGCAATTACAAAGCCGTCATTAGATCCTTTCATAATATTAAGCCGTTGTTTAGCGGTTTGGGTTGCCGGATGTTTGTATACTAAAATACAATGGGATTTCTTATTTCCTCTGCCGACCCTCCCTCTTAACTGATGTAATTGTGATAAGCCGAATCTTTCGGCATTTTCTATCACCATGATAGTTGCATCACTAACATCAACGCCTACTTCAATCACGGTAGTTGCAACTAATACGCTAATTTTACCCTCTAAAAACTCAAGCATAGTTTTATCACGTTCTACACCATGCATCTTACCGTGAATAATTCCTGTTCTCGTAGGCAATAATTCATTCAACATAGAAAACCTATCTTCTATATAAGAAAGATCTAAAGACTCGGATTCTTCAATAAGGGGACATATCCAATATATCTTTTCTCCGCTCTCTACCGCACCTTTTATGCGCTCTAAAAGTTCCGGTATTTTATTTGATGAGATTACTGAAGTTTGAATAAGCTCCCGCATAGCGGGTTTATCTTTAATTATTGAGAGATCGAGATCACCGTAATTAACCATGCATAATGTGCGCGGGATGGGAGTCGCCGACATCATTAAAAAATCCGGTGCTATACCTTTTTTACTTAAAGAAGCTCTTTGTTCTACTCCGAACCTATGCTGCTCATCTATTACTGCGAGGCCTAGAGCAGCAAATTGTACATTTTCCTGAAATAATGCATGAGTTCCGATGACAATATGAGCTTTATGGTTTGCAATATTTTCTAAAATTTCTTTACGCTTGGATAGGGGCATTTTACTGATTAATAATTCAACTTTTAATTCGAGCTTCTCGCAAAGTTCAGTCAATTTTGCAAAATGCTGTTTGGCCAGAACTTCGGTAGGGGCCATAAGTGCGGCTTGCTTACCGCCTTCTACGCAATTAAGCATTGCACATAGGGCGACTAAGGTTTTTCCACACCCGACATCACCTAGAACTAAACGTGCCATTCGGTACGGCGATTTTTGGTCACTTTCGATTTCACTTATCGCTTGTTTTTGTCCATCCGTGAGGTCAAAGGGAAGCTGTTCGTAAAGCTTATTAGTCAGTACTCCATGAAAGTTTAATTCCGGCTTACTTTGCTTTTGGTAATGCTTTCTTGCCAGGCTTAATGCAAGCTGAGTAGCAAGTAGTTCATCAAAAGCTAAACGTTGCTTATATTTACTATCTCCGCTAACTTCATCAATGTGCTCGGGATGATGTGCATGTTGTAATGAACTAAGCCAAGAAATCCATCCGTGTTTATCAAGTAAACCCTGAGGCAGCCACTCGGGAAGGGTAGGAATAAATTTTAGGGTATTTTGTATTGTTAAATTTAAGAATCTTGAGTTAAGACCATATGTAGAATGGTAAACCGGTTCTAAAATTTTTACTCTATCTACCTCCGTCGGGTTAGCTACTATATCGGGGTGAACCATTTGCAGCTCTCCACTATTGTACTCGACTTTGCCGCTAACCAAAATTGTTCTACCGATCCTAAAGGTCTCTTTTAGGTGATTCAGGTTGGCATTAAAGTAAATGACGGTAAGCTTGCCGGTCTCATTTGAGCAAATAACTTTCTGAGGAGTTCTTTTGTTACGTGAGATATTAAATTTATGTTCTTCAACCGTGACTACCTCTGTAATTATAGTGCCGTTTAAAACCTCAGATAGGGCGGGAGAATAACGTCTATCAATTATTTGATAAGGAAAATAAAAAATTAAATCACGAATATTTTGAAGTCCCAATCTATGGTAAGCCTCAGCTCTCTTAGAACCAATGTTTTTAAGTTTCCTTACTTCCCAAAACAAGTTTAACAGTAAAGGGTTAGGCATTTTACTCCGTGTTTGTCAGTTGTATTCTTACCAGCCTGTTATATTCTCCGTTAGCAGTGATGAGCTCGTCATGAGTTCCATGCTCAACAAGTTTGCCTTCCTTAAGTACATATATTGTGTTTGCATTTCTTACTGTTGAAAGCCTATGAGCAATGATAATAGTAGTTCTGTTTTGCATAATATTTTCTAAAGCTTGCTGAACTAATTTCTCATTTTTACTGTCAAGCGAGGAAGTTGCTTCATCAAGCAGCAATACTTTCGGGTTTTTAAGGAAAGCTCTGGCTATAGCAATCCGTTGTTTTTGACCGCCTGAAAGCCTCACGCCTTTCTCGCCTAAATAAGTATCAAATCCGTTGGGAAGCTTTTCTATAAATTCTAATGCAGCCGCAGCTTTACTTGCATTTATGACTTCTTCATAGGAGGCTTTAGGGTTGCCGTAAAGTATATTTTCGTATGCTGAGGTAGAAAAAATTAAAGGATCCTGAGAAACATAAGCGAATTGTAATCTTAGGTTCTCAAGTTGAATATCTTTTATATCAGTGCCATCGAGCAGAATTTTACCTCTCTCAGTGTCATAGAACCTGAGCAATAACTGAAATATAGTTGACTTGCCTGCACCGGATTCACCGACGATTGCGGTTACCTTATTTGGGGCTATTGTAAGTGAAATATTCTCTAAGCTTGCTTTGCTTTTTTTAGAAGGATAATAAAACGTAAGGTCTTCAACTTTAATTGCTCCGGTAAAGTTGCTTAAAAGAATTGCATCTTTAGAGCTAACTATTTCAGGAGCAATGCCTAAAAATTCTACTAAGCGTTCGGTAGCGCCGGCTGCTTTTTGTAAATCTCCCATAGTTTCCGCTAAAGCACCGAATGCACCGGCTGCAACTACAGCTAAAAATATAAAAGAGGAAAGTTCTCCGGGGGTGAGCGTCCCATCAAGAACCTGGTGTCCGCCTACCCATAGAATCAATCCGATTGAACCGAATACTAAGCTGATAACGATTGAAATAAGGAATGCTCTGCTTTTTATCCGCTTTAAGGAGGTATCTATAACTTCACCTAGCTTGTTCCTAAAGATTATTTTTTCTTCATCTTCATGGGTATAAGCCTGTATAGTTTTTATGCCGGTTATCGTCTCTTCGGTATGAGCTGAGACTTCCGCAACTTTATCTTGAGAAAGCTTAGAATAAATGCGCATTTTCTTACCGAAAAATACTATCGGTAAAATAACGAGCGGAATAACTAACCCCATCATTCCGGCAAGTTTAGGGCTCGTGGTAATTAATAAAATCACCCCACCGATCAGCATCAAAAAATTACGCATTGCCATTGATAAACTGGTTCCGATTACTGTTTGAAGCAGGGTGGTATCAGTAGTCATACGAGATAGAATTTCTCCTGACTTATTGCTTTCATAAAAACTTGGTGATAATCTTAGGATTTGATGGTAAATATCACGCCTGATATCAGCGATCGCTTTTTCCCCGACTAAGGTGATGAGGTAGTACCTCGCAGCAGTGGAAAATGCAAGTACCAGTATTGTACAAATCAAATAAATTAAGGCTCTGTCCAACATGGCAGGGTTGTGTTGACTTAAACCTGAATCAATGACATATTGTAAGCTTCTACCTATAATTAATACTGATGATGAGGTGAAGATTAAGGCTATTATCATTAAAAATACTTGGTACTTATAGGGCTTAATATATTTAATTAAATATTTTAGGCTTTTAATATTTTTTGATTTAGGCTCTGATGAAAAAGCAGAATTTAAACTATTTTTTTTGGACATATTTTTTAATTTATAAAAGGTATATCTTACCTATTAAACTAAAATACGCTTTTGAAAAAGATAAAGTTTTGTTATAAATTAATTTTTAGGTAAACTTAAAACAAAAGGATAATTTTTTATTATGATGAGATATATTGCGTTTATATTTATAATAGTTTTAAGTGTAGGTGAAATTGTTGCGGCTGCGCAGCCGCCTGCTTCTTTTGCCGATATCGTTGAAAAGGCAATACCTGCGGTTGTAAATATCTCCACAACTCAAAAAGTTGATATGAGAAATAAAAATTTTTCTTTAAATGATCTTCCTGATAATCCGCAGGATTTATTCGAATTCTTTGAAGCTGATCCTAATTCGCGCAAAACTAGAAAAATAAGATCTTTAGGATCTGGTTTTATCATTGATCCGCAAGGTTATATTGTAACCAATTATCATAATATAGCAGATGCTGATGAAATTGAAGTAATGCTCGGCGATGAAAGTCCTGAAAGATATAAAGCTAAGGTTCTAGGGAAAGATCCGAAAACAGATTTAGCTTTACTTAAGATTAATGCTAAAGATCCTCTTCCGTTTGTGAAATTCGGTAATTCGAATGAATCAAAAGTCGGGGATTATGTTATAGCAATCGGTAATCCTTTCGGTTTAGGCGGAACCGTGACCGCTGGAATTATTTCGGCTAAAGCCAGATATTTAAATAATTCGCAGTATGATGATCTTATCCAAACCGATGCCTCAATAAACCGTGGCAACTCGGGTGGACCTATGTTTAATATGAAAGGTGAAGTAATCGGGGTTAATACTCTCATCCTTTCTACAACAACAGGGGGTAATATAGGGATTGGCTTTGCTATGCCTTCTGCAATTGTTGAGCCAATAATTGATCAGCTGAGAAATAAAGGCGAAATAAGCCGCGGTTGGCTTGGGGTTTTAATCCAACCGGTTGATGAGTATGTTGCTAAATCAATGGGGTTACAAAAAATTAAAGGGGCATTGGTTGCTGAAGTTGTTAAAGATAGCCCCGCAGATAAAGCCGGAGTCAAGGTCGGGGATATTATTTCAAGATTTGACGGTAAAGAAGTAAAAAATATTCATAAACTGCCCAGAATGGTTTCCGAGACCCAGATTAATAAACGGGTTAGTATTCAGGTATTCAGAAACGGTAAATATGAAGTACTTAATACCGTTATTGAAAAACCTGCAAACGACTCATTTGGTGAGGAAACTGAAGATACCGAGGCTAATCAGGGAAGTCCTGAAAAAATCGGTCAGGTTATCCTTGGCATAAGAGTTGCCGATCTGAACAATGCTTTGAGGAGCAAGTTTAAAATCGAGCCAACCCTAAGCGGAATTATAGTATTGGGAGTCAATCGTAATTCCCCTGCAATCGAAAGCGGAATTAGTGCCGGAGATCTTATTCAACAGATAGGTAATAAGAAGATTACTACCATCAAAGACTTTGAAAATGAAATAAATAATATTAAGTCTTTAGGTCATAAAAAGGCAATGATATTAATTAATAAAGGCAATGGAACCAGATTTATCTTAATTGACTTAGAGTGATACAAATGGAGAACATTCCCAGGGTGCTGCAAATTTTACCGAATCTTATTTCAGGGGGAGTAGAGCGCGGCACCTTGGAAATAGCAAGTGCTTTAATTAAGAATAATTACCAAGCTTTCGTTTGCTCATGGGGTGGAGGAAAGATGATAAATGACTTAAAGCACATGGGAGCTAAGCATATAAGTTTACCTGTCCATAGTAAAAATCCGCTTAATATAATATTAAATATTTTTAGACTCAAAAAAATTATTAAGGAAAATGCTATTAACATAGTGCATGCAAGATCAAGGGCTCCGGCATGGAGTTGTTATTTTGCCTGTAAGTTGACCGGAGCTAAATTTGTCACCACTTTCCATGGTACGTATACTGCTGATAACTATATTAAAAAATATTATAACTCAATAATGCTTAAGGGCGATAAAGTTATAGCAATTTCTAAATTTATTTATAATCATATACTTAAAACTTATAGTATTTTAAACGATAAATTGATTGTTATAAATAGGGGTGTAGATCAAGCATATTTTTCTCCTTCTCTTGTTAATGAGCAGAGACTATTTTCTTTAAAACAAAATTTAAAACTGAGTAATAATTTTTTAAAAAATAAAAAGATTATTATTATGCCGGCAAGGTTTACTCGTTGGAAAGGGCATTTATATTTACTTAAAATTTTTAAGCTACTCCTGGAAGAAAATTTTTTATGTTTAATGGTGGGTGCGTCTGAAAGCAGACATAAGGAATATTTAAAAGAGGTCAGATTATGTATTAGTAAATATGGCTTAAAAGATAAGGTTATAATTACCGGTGAAGTTAAAGATATGCCTGCACTTTACATGTTAGCGGATTTTGTAATATCTGCCTCCTTAAAACCTGAAGCATTCGGCAGGACTATCATTGAAGCTCAAAGTATGGGTAAAATTATCATTGCAACCAAAGAAGGCGGCGCAACTGAAGAGAGTATTGTTGATAAATCCACCGGGTTTCATATTCCAAATGATAATGAAAAAGAAGCAAGCAAAGTAGTTTTATCTGCGCTAAAGCTAACTCAAGATAAATATAATGAAATAACTTCTAAGGCTTTACATGATGTAAAGAAAAATTTTTCTTTACAGACTATGTGCGACAAGACCTTGGAAGTTTACCAAACTTTACTCGCTAAGCAATAGCTTAGGAATGTTTTTAATATTTAATCAATTTATATATTGAAATAACTAATTTAAAATTTTAAGATAATGTTAAAATTATTTTAAATTATCTTAAATATATGAATAGAGCATATAATTTAAAACATAATAACCACAAATATAAAAAGCTAGAACTTACTTGCAACTTATGTAACTCATCTGATCATGAATTAATAACAAGTAAAGATTATGAGGATTATAAAAGTTTTAAAGTATTGTGCCGTGAATGCGGGTTAATTTATAGTAACCCCGTCCCTACCCTTGAAGGGCTAGAACTTTACTATGAGCAAAAAAGTGAAAGGTATTCCGGTGAAATTTTTATCCCGAAACTAAGAAGAATTTATCGCTCAGCTTTAAGAGCAATTTATCGCTATAACCGAATAAAACATTATTTAAAAAAAGGCATAAATGTCTTAGATAGCAGCGCATGCATCGGGGAATTTGTTTATTTACTCGAGCAGAAAGGAAGCCATGCCATCGGTGTTGAACATAACAATTATCTTATTCAATATGCTAGAAATGAGCTTAAAATTAATATAGAAAGGCATTTTTTAGATAATATTAAAATGCCTGAGGAAACTTTTGACATAATAACTGCATATCACATTTTGAATTTATGTCTTAATCCTTTAGAAGTACTAAAAAAATATTGGAGTTTCTTAAAAACGGATGGAATTTTAAACCTTGAGGTACCTAATATTGATGCAAGGCATATTGCCCCATACCATAGATTTCGGTTTAAATATTTTTATAATTTTAATCTCCACACGATAAAAATGTTAGCAAGGAGAGCAGGATTTGAGGTGGTAAATACAATAATTATCCCCAAGAGCATGCATATAAATATGATACTTAAGAAAGGTGAACCTTATCAAGATGAGGTTAGTGATGCTCAGAATTATGTGATGGTCAGGAATTCTATTATAGGGTATAAAAGCTTAAATTTTCTGGTTTCACCGTTGCCTTATTTAAAAGCAATGGACAATATAAAAAAATATATGGTTTTAAACAAAGCGGTTAAAGAATACTCTTCCGGTAAAGAAATACTGGATGATTGCTTTGCTAAAATACCTGAATTTAAGTAATGGTTAAGCTTTTTTTATTTAATGATTTAAAAACAATATACATAAAAGGAATTATAATTAAGGTAAATATTGTTCCTATGGTTAAGCCGCCAACAAGAACATAACCGATTGCATTTCTTGCTTCAGCGCCTGCTCCAAAGGATAAAATTAACGGGACTGAACCGAAAACCATCGCAAAAGTTGTCATCATTATAGGTCTTAAGCGTAGTTTTGAAGCTTCAATTACTGCTTCCATACAGGAAGCATTCTTCTCTTTTACAATGTTATTGGCAAACTCAACAATCATAATACCGTGTTTTGAAATTAACCCGATAAGAGTAATAATCCCGATTTGACTGAAAATATTTATACTATTGCCGCTAAGCTTAGTAAATAATAGTGCACCAAAGCAACCGAGGGGTACGGTAAAGATGATAATCAAGGGATCGATAAAGCTTTCAAATTGAATTGCCAAAACCGCATAAATAAAAAATATGGCAAGCGCTATAAGGAATAACATTTGTAAATAAGTATGCCGGAATTTTTCCAGCTTTTCACCTAAATCAATAATAATGCCCGGCTCATTAATATTATGTATAAAGTTATTAATTTCTTTATATGCTTGGTCAAAATTAACCTCAGGCTTTAATTCGATATTGATTTTAGCCGCACGCATTTGATTATGATGCCTTAACTCATTTGCTTTAGCGCTTAACTTAAGCTCGGAAAAACCTCCGAGAGAAACCGGTATATTATTATTAAATATATAAATTTCATTAATATTTTTAGGTTTATAATTTAAGGATAAATTAACATTGTAAGAGATACCGTCTTTTAAAAAGTTTTGAACATATTTACTGTCAAAAGAAACAGCTAATAAATCAGATATGTGTTGGGGTAAAATATTAAGTTGAGAAAATTTATATTTATTAAATTTTAAATCATAGCCTATATTATTTAATTCCAGGTTATGAGTTACTTCTTTAAAAAGAGGGATCTTCTTTAAGGTATTAACCATGTCATCAAGTGTTTTGATTAGTTCCCGGTAGCTAAGCGTTGTTTTAACAATAAAATTTATCTCTCCGCGATTATCAGATTCCATGCCCGGTAAGTTACTATCTTCGCTCCAAATGGAGGTTTGCACCGAAGGTATTAATTTTGCTTTTTCCTGATATTCTTCTTTTACTTCTTTTGCGGAACGCTTCCGCTTCGACCAATCGTTGAGCACATTTACAATTTGGCTGCCATGCTTAGAAATAAAAGCAACTTTCTTATTTATTTCACTAATACTATCTGAAGCTCTTTCTACACGTATGCTATAATCATCAAACTCATTCAAAGAAATGCCGGATAATTTTTGTATGAATGCTCCCACTATTCCTCGATCTTCCTTAGGTGCCATTTCTTTCGGAATAAAGTTATATATGATTGCACTTCCTACTATTAATAGAGCAAGTGTAGTTGATAATAATATTTTCTTAGGTAAAATTTTTGATAATAGAGTTTGGTATTTAGTTTCAATTTGATAAATCAGGAGATCAATTTTCGGTAGAATATTGTGGTTGCCGGGTTTTAAAATTTTTGCTGCCAGCATAGGAGAAAGAGTAAGTGCAACTATTCCGGAAACCACAACGCTTCCTGCAAGCGCTACTGCAAATTCAATAAATAGCTTTCCGATACTTCCCTGCATAAAGGCAAGCGGTATAAATACGCTACTTAAAGTAAAAGTCATTGCAACAACAGCAAACCCGATCTCTTTACTTCCCTCTTTAGCAGCTTGGAGAGGAGATTTGCCCATCTCAATATATTTATATATATTTTCTAAGATTACAATTGCATCATCCACTACTAAGCCAATAGAAAGCACCATTGCAAGTAAAGTTAAAGTGTTCAAAGAAAACCCCAACATATCCAAAATAGCAACACATCCTGCCATGCATATCGGGATGGTAATAAGCGGAATTAATGCTGCTCTTATATTTCTCAGGAAAAGGAATATAATAAGCACAACAAGAATAACTGCTTCTATAATAGAGCTTTTTACATTGTTTAAGGAAAAGCGAACAAAATCACTTTTATCATATTCCGAAGTTATTATATAATCGGCGGGGAGAGTTTGCCGGATCTTTTCTAATTTTTTAGTTAGCTGCTCGGAAACTTTAAGAGGATTGGAATTTATAGTTTTCTTAACTGCTATCATAATTCCGGGCTTGCCGTTTATTCTAATCCTAAAGTCTTCATTTCCTTTTAACTTTATGTCTGCAATGTCTTTTAGGGTAATGGTAGTTGAGCCCTGATTTTTAATAACTATATTGCTGAAATCTTGCTCATTAAGGCATGAAATATCTAATGTAATAGGAATCGAATCATTAATTTTTCCGGCCGGAAGGTTGGTCGCATATAATTTCAGCTTATCAAGTATATCAGATACATTAATTTTATATAAATATAATTTATTACGGTTTAGGGTAATTTGCATTGAATAGGAAGCACCCCAAATTTGAGCATCAGCTACGCCCGGAATGCCGATTAAATTATTTTGTATGTTGAGAAAAGCAAAATGTATTAGTTCTTCCGAGCTCTTATTGGGGTTAGTAATTGAGATATAATAAAAAGGATCGTCATCGTCGTTATTTTCATAAATTTGAGGTTCTTTTATATCTTTAGGTAACATGCTTCGCATGGTTGCAACTTTCTCTCTAACATCGGAAAGGGCTTTGCTGAACTCAACTTCTTCGGAGAATTTTAGAGAGATTTTAGCTTCTCCATAAGTAGAAGATGATTTAATCTTAGTTAAGCCGTTAATACCTGCGAGTTCATTTTCCGCAGTAAAAGCTATCTCCGATTCAACTACTTCAGCACTTGCATTAGGGTAAGGAATTCTAATAGTTATTTCAGGAGTGGTTATATCGGGATATTCACGTAGGCTGATGTTTTTAAAGGCCAATAACCCGATAATTACAATTAAGATATTTATAATTGTAGCAAAAACAGGTCTCTTAATAAAAAAAACCGGTAGTTTCATTTGCTGTACACTTCAACAGGGTTGCCGTCTTGGATATTGCTTTGACCGTATAAGATAACACTATCCCCTTCCTCCAGACCCTCAATTATTTCTACCATCTTATCAGTTTGTTCTCCAATTTTTACTTCAAAAGATAAAGCTTTACCTTCCTTAATTTTAAATAGATGACTTTTTCCTTCTTTCATAAAAATAGCGCTTTTTGGTATAACTAAGGCTGCTTCTTTTTTATTCATTATAATAAAAACTTCAACAATATTACCGATCATAAAATTTAAATGATTATCTCCCTCGTCTAAATCAATTTTAGCATCAACCATTCGAGTTTCTTTATTTACAATATATTCAATTGAGCTAATTTTAAATTTTTTACCCAATACTAAAACTTCAGTATTAGTACTAATTTTAGCTGCTAAATTTTCAGGAATATTTAATTCAATCTGCATTTGATTAGGGTTATAAAAAGCCACTATCTCACTTCCTGCTTTTAAGTGAGAGCCTTGTTTAGCTTTAAATATTCCAAGTTTGCCATCAAAGGGAGCTCTGAGGTAGCTATCCTCTAGTTGTTTTTTAGCTTTAGTTAAATTTTGCCTTTCAAGGTGCCATTTTTGCTTTTTATCTTCAAACTCTTCTCGTTTTAAATAACCTTGAGTATGAAGTTTTAAAGCACGATCATATTGTTCCCTAGCTATTTTCTCCGATTGAGTTGCAAGCTGGTAATTATTTGAAGTATCCTCATTTTCTAATTCGGCGATTATAGTACCCCTTTTAGCGGTAGCGCCGTCACTCAAGTATATCTCGGTTAAAATTCCGTTATACTTAGCGGTAAATACCGTCTCCTGCTTTGAAGTTATAGTGCCGATCAGGTTAACTTGCGAGGTAAAAACTTGCTTTTTTGCAATTATGGTTTCGACCAGCTTTGCTTCTTGCGCATATAAATTGAAAGGAAGTAAAGCGCATAACAATAATATAATTCTTAACATTATAAGTCTTACTTTATCTATTAACAGAACATTATAACCAATAAAAAGAAATTTAAAATTAAAAAGTTTTAATTTGTTTTAAGTTCACTTTTATAAAGAGCTTTGCTGGTTTTCCGTATTTATTGAAAATTCTAATTCTTTAAGCCTACGCAGGAAAAAATATTTCTTAAATTTATCCTTTTTAGTTAAGTAAAGAGTAGTAAGGAATAGTGCACACACCCCATCCAGAAAGAATGCTCCGGCGTATATTATTTGAGTTTTCTCAACTAAATATAAACATACCATCGTGCTTGTGCCGCCGAATATAGCTATCCCTATATTAAGGCTAAATGCAATACCGGAATATCTTTGCTCAGGCGGGAATAGATTTATCATTACCGGGTAAAGCGGTGCATAGTTCATTGCGACTAAAGTTGAAAGGGCAAGAATACCGAGTAGGGTAGTAATCATGATCCCACTTGCAATCATTTGATAAATAGGGATGGAAAACAGCATCATTAATACACATGAATATGCCATAGTTTTTCCGTAACCGAACCTATCGGAAAAAACTCCCATAAGCGGCAATAGTACAACTAAACTTAAGTTTGCAAATGCACTGTAATATAATGCTGTATTGGTATCATACCCCACAATCTTATGAAGAAAAATATTCAAAAAAGTCATCACTGAATAAGCGGCAGTGCTGGTTATTGCACCTAAGGCTATAGTAAAAATAACGTTTTTTAAGTTAGTATTCAGCGCAGCCTTGATTGGAAGTTCTACTACTTTATTTTCACTAATAATTTTTTCAAATGCCGGAGTTTCTTCAACCTTAAGCCTAATATATAAACCTGCGATTCCAAGCACGCCGCCGAGTATAAATGCGTATCTCCATGCAGAGCTTTCTACGCCGAATATATTATTAAGTACAATTCCGGTTACTATAGCAAGTAATATACCTAAAGTTAGGGCAGCATTGACGATCCCGCCGATTAAACCCGGTTTAATCTTATTTAAGTGTTCCATAATGAAAATGGAAGCGCCTGCACCCTCACCACCAACGCATATGCCTTGTACTAGTCTACATAATATTAGCAGTATCGGTGCCAGTATACCTATAGTTTGATAATCAGGCATTAAACCGATTAAGAAAGTTGCAACTGCCATTATTACAACCGATACTGTAAGAGCAGTTCTTCTGCCGAGCTTATCTCCAATATGCCCGAAAATAAGGCCTCCCAGGGGGCGCATTAAAAAACCGACGGCAAATATTCCAAGACTTGAAAGTATTTGAATTAAAGGGGAGCTATTCGGAAAAAATAATTCTCCGATTTTAACACTGAAAACTGCATAAATGGTAAAGTCGTAAAATTCCAATATATGCCCTATGGTAGCTGCAGCTACTATATTAAACGCCCTCATTCTTTGTTCCCCTTAACTTATTTTATTTTATGTTAATCAACTGTGTTTTATAAAACAATATAATTAATTAACTAATTTATTATATTACCGTAGACTGGCATAAAATTTGACATATTTGTAAAACATTATATAGACTTAATATAAAGGAACTTAAATCTTTAATATGAATAAAGTATATAAGAATATAAGCGCAGCTCTGGAAGGTATCGTCTTTGACGGGATGACTATCATGGTCGGCGGTTTCGGGTTGTGCGGAATACCGGAAAATGCAATCCGAGTAATTAAGGAAATGGATGTCAAAAATTTAACCATTATCAGTAATAATTGCGGGGTAGATGATTTCGGTTTAGGTATTTTACTGGAAAAGAATCAAGTGAAGAAGTTAATTGCTTCATATGTTGCCGGGAATAAAAAAATACAGCAAAAATATATTGCAGGAGAACTGGAATTAGAGCTTACACCCCAAGGAACTTTAGCGGAAAGAATTAGGGCAGGGGGTGCCGGTATACCGGCATTTTATACGAGAACAGGTGTAGGTACCGTTGTTGCGGAAGGCAAGGAAACACGGGAATTTGACGGTAAAAAATATATAATGGAAAGAGGGATAACCGCAGATTTAGCCCTTATTAAAGCTCATACCGGTGATACTGAAGGTAATCTCGTTTATAGGAAAACTACCAGAAATTTCCACCCCATGATGGCTACAGCCGCTAAATATACGGTTGCAGAGGTTGAACAATTGGTTGAGGTAGGAAAAATTGATCCTGATCATATTCATACACCCGGTATATATGTAAAAAGGATTGTAAAAGAAAAATTTGAAAAACGCATAGAGAGTTTAACTTTAAGTGAAAAAGTAAGTTGAGGGTATAATGGCTTGGACTGATGAAGATATTTGTAAAATCGTAGCAAATTCAGAATTGAAGGATGGCTATTATGTAAACTTAGGTATTGGACTTCCAACTCTAGTTGCTAATTATATTCCTCGCGATATGCAGATAACTTTGCAAAGCGAAAACGGTATTCTCGGTATGGGACCATTTCCGACCAAGGAAACGGTTGATGCCGACCTTATAAATGCCGGGAAGCAAACAATCACCGAGCTGCCACAAAGTTCATACTTTAGTAGTGCGGAATCATTTGCGATGATTAGGGGAGGGCATATAAATGTTGCAATACTTGGAGCATTGCAAGTCTCGGAAGCTGGAGATTTAGCTAACTGGATTATTCCTAATCAAACCGTAAAAGGTATGGGTGGAGCAATGGATCTAGTTGCCGGAGTGCAAAGAATTATTGTGATTATGGATCATGTAACAAAGACCGGTGAACCTAAACTGCTTAAGCAATGTACATTTCCGCTTACGGGTATAAGTTGTGTGGATAAGGTGGTGACTAACTTTGGAGTTTTCGAGTTTGAAGAGCAGCAAATGTATCTTACCTTAATAGCACCAGGTGTTACCTTAGAAGAAATAAAAGCTAAAACCGAAGCTAAATTTACTGTAAGGTTACGCTAATATCTTCTTTTTAAAAAGGATTTGTAATTCTTATACTTTTAATTCTATTTAGAGAATAATTATAAAGATTTGAAAAAAATTGAGATATGGATAGAGAAGATTTGGCAGGAGCAAGCTTGATTTTTTTAGCTAAAAATACTTCGATAATTTGATTAACTTTTCCTCCGATTAAGTCTTCACTACATTTTGGGGTGTTATCTAAAAGTAACTTTATCTTTTTTTTATTCGGAATTATTTTGCCTTCACTGTCCAGGCCGAGTTTTGACATTATGTGCTTGTGGCTGCTTCCTTGCAGTCTTACCTTGTATTTAACCTGAGCATCACGAGCAGCTATTTGCAAAATTAAATTACCGAAACCTTTAGAGAACTTTTCGTTATATTCTAAATATAATCCGTTTAAGACAGATGCTATAGCGCCTGTAACGTAATTAAATATAGAGCCGTCATCCAGTGAAAGTTTTATCTTTTCAAAATTAGCATCTAATATAGTTTTAAAATGTGCTAATATTGCATTAGGTACGGTTTTAGGAATATGCGGAGCCGGAAAGGTAGAGTGTTGCTCGTCAAATATAACTTTATAATTATAGCGTTTAGCTTCTTCGGACATTAATGCTTTTAAGCGCTCATTGCTATGAAGCGGGAATTTTTCAAATATTTCAACCTCTTTAATAATACCTTCAATTAATAAATGCAAAGCCTTATCGCTCATTAAATCGGTAACTGACATAGCAAATGTATAAAAATTATATAAGGGAATGCTTTTGCAAAGGTTATTAAACTTTTCAAATTCTTTTTCCTTTAGTTCACCTTTAATAGCTTTTACAATTAAACTGTAACTCTCCGTTTCGCTATAATTTTTCATTTTGCTATAATAAGTATTGAGCTAATTTAAAAATATAGCAGATATAGATTAACAATTAGTTAATTTTTATAGGATATAAAAGTTGTTATACAATAATTACAAAGGCTTGTGCGTATTCTTTTTCATCGGAAAGGGATAAATGCACTTTAAAATTTAAGTCATTTCTTAAAAAATTAACTAAAGGAGCGCCCTTTTCATCATTTAATATCTCACATTCCTTAAAGCTGAGCGCAGAGCCTATACCTGTCTTTAAAGCTTTGGATATCGCCTCTTTAGCTGCAAATCTTTTGGCAAGATATGCATAATACCCATATTTTCTTTTATTCGCACACTCAAGTTCAGAGAGGGTAAAAATACGGCCAAGGAATTTATCACCCCATGTATCGACTAACTTTTTTATCCTATTTATTGAAACTATATCGCAACCGATGCCTTTAATCATTTATCTGGAATTAGTAGAATGTTGCGTGGATTGATTAGCTTTAGAATCTTTATATATTTCCATATGGCTTTTCTTATAGTCTCTTGATGCTAATGCTTCCCTATTTGATAAAGGCTCAGTAAGTAGCTTGTTATCATTAGCAAGGTGGATGTCACTAATGTTGAAATCTACATTAGGGGTTGTATTGGAATTAACATTTGCTGCTGATGATAAATGGTTAGTAGGGATAATAGAGAGTAGTTTAGCAGTTGCTTCTCTAATCGAATTTTCCTGTTGCGACATTTTTATTGATCGCAATAATGCCTGGCGGTTAAAATCAATTGAACAGTCTTTATTCGGAGATTCTAAATGAATTTCAATTTCGCCGTCAGTTATACTGAAATATAATTTCCCTAGATTAAACCTATTTTCAAAAAATTTATTAGAATAATTATAAGCATTTTGGAGAACTTTGGTTACTTCTTCTAATTTATTTATACTCTCATCATTTAAGTGTTTATGTTCAAAAAAGAAAACAGACCCTTTATAGTATTCAACTTTTATTTCTCCCAGTTCATTAACTAATAACTTTTGAGAGTCATAGAAAGGCTTTAAGTCAATTCGAGAAATGAAATACTTCGCCATTTCTTCAATGGGGACATTTTCAAATACGTTATCCTGATTAAATAAAATTGCCATAAATACTTAACTTCCGAAATTTTAATATAGTTTAATGTAGTGTCGGTTGTTTTCAAATATTATATATTATATAGCTTATAATATACTAATCAATCTAAAACCATTTATATACTATGAAATTTTTAGGAAGTTTTATATATATTTTTACTGTTTGTTAACATATTCTTCAATTCTAAGTAATTCATTATATTTTGCCACCCTATCCGTTCTGCATAATGAACCGGTTTTGATTTGGCCGGCATTTATGGCGACTGCAAGGTGAGAAATGGTAGTATCCTCGGTTTCTCCGGATCTATGCGAAATGATGGCATTATAGTTATTTTTTTGGGCAAGTTTAATAGTTTCCAAAGTTTCAGTTAAAGTTCCGATTTGGTTTAACTTTATAAGTATTGCATTAGCAATTTTACCTTCGATACCTTTTGCAAATATTTTTTTATTAGTCACAAAAATATCATCACCGACAATTTGAACTTTAGAACCCAGAGCATGGGTGATATTTTGCCATCCCTCATAATCAAATTCTGACATCGGGTCTTCAATAGAAATAATAGGGTACTGGTTAACTAAGTGTTCAAAATATTTTACCAGCTGCTCAGAGTTTAATATTTTATTTTCTCCTTTTAGATGGTATGAGTTATTATCATAAAATTCGCTTGCCGCTACATCTAGTCCAAGGCTTATATCTTCTCCCGGTCTATATCCGGCTTTTTCGATCGCTGCCAATATTAAATTTAAGCACTCTTGAGCCGAACCCAAAGCAGGTGCAAAACCTCCTTCATCCCCGACATTGGTGTTATATCCCTTGTTACTTAAAATCTTTTTAAGAGTATGAAATACTTCAGCTCCCATTCTTAGCGCATCACTAAAGCGGCTATATTTAAGAGGGATGATCATAAATTCTTGAATATCAAGAGCGTTATCCGCATGGGCGCCGCCGTTTATAATATTCATCATCGGTCTTGGTATGCTTATTTCTTTACCCGCTAAACTTTGGAATAATTGTTGATCGTTTGCTGCTGCATGAGCTTTAGCATAACTCAAAGAGACTGAAAGAATTGCATTGGCCCCGAGCTTAGATTTATTCTCCGTGCCGTCCAGTTCAATTAAAAATTGATCTAAATCAGCTTGGGAGGCAAATTCTCTGCCGATAATTTTTTTAGCTATTATGGAATTTACGTTATCAACCGCCTTTAATACTCCTTTACCTAAGTACCTGTTGCCTCCGTCCCTAAGTTCTAATGCTTCTTTAGAACCGGTGGAAGCACCGCTAGGCGAAGAAGCTCTGCCTAAACTGCCCTCATTTAAAATGATATCGGTTTCAATAGTCGGATTTCCTCTGCTATCCAGGATTTCTCTAGCTCTAACTGATCTTATTTTCATAACTATCTTTCATGATCTTTTGTAAAAAAGATAGCATTTAAATAGCTGTAGTCAAGGCAAAGCAGATTAAGAGAAAGTTAATTTTTAATTTTTTTACTTGAAGCTTAACGATTTTCAAAATACCTTTATTAAGTATAAGGGAATATACATTGCTATATAAGGGAATAAAGGGGAAAAAATGATTAAGCTCCAGAGGAACAATACAAATAAGGTATTTAAATACTTACTACTTACATCACTTTTTTTGACGCCTTCCTGCTCAAATAAAGAGTTTAATCATACATTTAAAACTAACCTTAAAGACCCTCTCGATAGGGAAGTTAATCTATCCAGAGAAGAATTTAAAGAGGTTTTAAGGCCTTACAAAGATTCATCTAAACTAGTCCCGAGCGTACTTAAAGAAGATGAGGAAGACCTTAATTACTCGCCTGTAATACTTGCGCCTGAAGATCCTTCAATCAGCAGTGCTAAGCTGGTTACTATGTCAATTACCGAAGATGTCCCGATTAAAGATGTATTAATGGAACTTGCAAGGCTTTCAGACCTGGAACTTGCACTGGATCCGAATATTGAAGGAGGTATTATTTTAAAGGTGAAAGATAGACCGGTTAAAGATGTGATCGAAATAGTAGCTGACCAAGCGGCACTCAGATATTCAATAGAAAACGGAATATTAAGGATACAAAAAGACGGAGCATATTTGGTTAGCTATAAAGTTGATTATATAAATCTAACCAGGTCAAGCAAAGGTTCTTTTACCTCAAAAACAAATTTACTTTCCGACAGCAGCAGCTCGAGCGGTTCAGGCAGCTCGAGTGGTTCAAGTGGTTCAAGCGGGTCGAGCGGCGATTCAGCTATTAACTCCGGCTCTTCACACGAAATTTCTACTGATTATGACGGAGATAATTGGAAGTCGATTGAAGATAACGTTAATAAAATTATTTTATTAAGAGACCAGGAGCTATATAAAGGTGTGGACGGTAAAATAGCTGAAGTTACCGGTAATACAAACAGCCAACCTGTTAGCTACTATACGATTAATAAACAGGCAGGAATTATAAATGTGATGGCTGACAGCAAAAAACACAAATCAATTAAAAAGTATTTGGATTCCGTGAAAGCCAGCCTTTCCGCACAAGTGCTGATTGAAGCAAAAATAGTGGAAGTGAGTCTTGATGAGCAATATGCTGCCGGGATCGATTGGGCTAGTTTACAAGGAAAAGATTTTAGAGGGACTTTCAGCTATGCTCCTGATATTGGTACTAATTTCTTTAGCGGATTAGTGGGTAGCTCACAAATCGAACATAGAAATAAGATAGGAGGTGTAGATCACACTTTAAAATTATTGGAAGGGTTCGGCACGGTAAGAACGTTATCCAACCCGAGAATTAATGCGATTAATAACCAACAAGCCGTACTAAGTTTTGCGATTAATAAGCCTTATTTTACTGTGAGCGGAACATTAGAACAAACCCAAACTACTAATGGTACAACAAGTTCCACTCCGCCGACAATCACCAGCACCTTACACTCGGTTCCGATCGGTATAATATTAACATTGCAGCCGTCAATTGATTTGGAAACTCAAGAAGTCACTATGAATATCAGGCCGACTCTTACTACCGATACCGGTGATAATATTAAAGATCCCGCAGTACAGATACTTGCGCTAAGTGCCGGCGGCACAGGAAGTACACTAGCAGATATACTAACGAGTAGCTCTATACCTACTATCCAGGTAAAAGAGCTTGATACTATTTTAAAAGCAAGAAGCGGAGAAGTCATGGTTATCGGTGGGCTGATTAAGCATAATGATCAAAATACCGATGCCGGTCTGCCGCTTTTAAATAAAATCCCTATTTTAGGTAATTTAACTAAGCAAGTTACTAAAAAAGTATCTGTACAGGAAACTGTTATTTTATTACAGGCAACTATTGTCAATAACGGTAATAGTAGTTATCATCCACAAGATAAGAAAGTTTATGAAACTTTTACACAAGATACCAGGCCTTTAACATTTTAAAAAATAGATATGAAAAGCATAATTAAATATACACTTCTTACTGCCTTACGTGATTGGCTCTTTTTGGGTGTCTTCCTGCTGGTAATGCTTGCAACCACACTTTCCGCATTTTTAGGCGGTACTGCAATTGCCGAGCAAGGAATGATGTCAGCAGCTTATATTGGGGGTATAACCAGGATTATAATTATAATCGGTTTAACTTTGTTTGTTTGTTTCCATGTAAGAAGATCATTTGAAAACAAAGAAGTTGAACTTATTTTAACTCGTCCGATTTCAAGAACTAAATTTATTATTTCTTATTTTGTCGGTTTTATGGTTTTAACATTAATAACTATAGTTCCTATAGTGCTTATGCTTTATATCTTAAGCCTAGCCGGGCTGATTACCTTAAATCTGAAAGGGTTGTTAATATGGGGAGTAAGTTTTTATCTGGAGGCTTCAGTTGCTTTGGCCCTGGCATTTTTTGCAGCAGTAGTTTTATCCAGTGCTGTTTTTTCGGTGTTATTCTGTTTTGCTTTTTATTTTTTATCTCGTATATTCGGCTTTTTCCTGATTTCAATAAACAATCCTCATTCAGTGGCAAAAGGCTCAAAACTTTCCGGTGTTATGGAGCAAATTCTAAACACTATCGGAATTGTAATACCAAGGTTTGATATGTTGACTAAGAGTGAGTGGCTGATATACGGGATTAATGATGCTAAGCAAATCTCCTTATTTATATCTGCAGTATTATTATATATCCCTTTTATTTTACTAATGGCATTATTTGATTTTTCAAAGAAACAATTTTAACATGAAGAAAAATTTTTATATCGGCATATTGATTGTAATCTTACTTGGTGTTCAAGTTGGGTTTTGGGCTAAGACTCATAAGATTACGCCTCTCTTAGGTATAGTGCCGAAAGTTCCGAGCATTTGCGATGCTAAAATTTCCGCTCTTGGCGATGAGCAGTTTTATTTCCGCTTTCTTGCACTTTATATACAAAATGCCGGGGATACGTTCGGCAGATTTACCGCGCTTAAAGATTATGATTATAAAGCACTATCCGAGTGGTTTATGCTCCTTGATAAACTTGATAGTAAGTCAAACTTCGTTCCTGCAATTGCAAGCTATTATTATAGTAATACTCAGCGCGTAGAGGATAATAGGTATATAGTTGATTATTTGGAGAGTAATTATGATTACAACCCTACTGAAAAGTGGTGGTGGCTTTCTCAGGCAGTAATCATTTCCAATAATAAATTAAAAGACAAGCCGCTCGCGTTAAGGCTTGCATATAAACTTTCTTCAACTCCGAATGATAAAATGCCGAGTTGGGCACAGCAAATGCCGGCTTTCATTTTAGAGCAAATGGGTGAATTCGAGCAGGCATTAATAATAATTAAAGATCTGGCTGAAAAGCATGATAACTACTCCGAAGGTGAGATGAACTTCATGAACTATTTCATAAGAGATAGGCTAGGCTTCTTAAATGAGCGGATAGGGAAGAGGTGACTGAGTAATAACTGATCAGCTATTACTTGCTAATTAAACTTTCGCGCTAATACTAAAGTTTCCCACCTACCACGTATGTTTTAAAAATTATATCATGCAAAGCAACTTTCTTAGGAGTAAATGCTGGCATAATAAAACCTATGCAAACAATTGCATGTATCACGATTATTATGTGTATATAGAGAATTACCTCATCAAAGGATGTAAATAATATGATAAATAACATAAATGGGGTAATATAAGGAAAAATACTCCTACCCAGCATTTTAGTTTTGGTAAGTTTTGTGCCATCCTGGTTAATAACGTATATACCTGTTATCCTTTTTCCTAAAGTTCCCTGCCATCTTGATGTAATAGGGTTGATGCTATATATGAGATAAGTTATTAGGAAAATTAAAGGATAATACACTAATAAATAAAATCCTGCTATAATACCAATAAATAATTGAGGTTTTAGGATATATTCAATGAACCATAAAGTTACTGGCAAGCTAATAATACCTACAATAGTATAATCTATAATTAAGGCAGTAAATCTTCTGCCCAAACCTGCATATTTATAATTAATTTCCATATATACTGATCTTATTTAAACTTTATTATTATTATATTCAAACTTAGTTAATAAGTTATTAATCGATTAGGATAATATAAGAAAAAAAATTAGGTGTATCGTTCGGATTTTTAGAGTGTTACTGATAAGGTACCTTGAGTGCATCGATTCCCGGTAAACTTCCGCTTTCCAAATATTCTAAAAATGCTCCCCCTGCAGTAGAAATATAACTCATCGAGCTTGCAGTGCCGGACTTCTCAACTGCTGCAACCACGTCACCTCCGCCGACAATACTTTTAAGTTTATTAGCTTTAGTAAGCTTTGCTATAAACCTTGCAATAAAGAAGGTTGAAGTTGAAAACTTCTCATCCTCAAATAACCCGAGCGGACCGTTCCATAGTACAACTTTAGAAGAGGAGAGAATATTACATATATCTATGACTGAGGTTGTACCGATGTCAAATATCTGCGATGAGGGTTTTAGTTGATCAGTATCTAATACCTCTATTTCAGACGATACTGCATCTTTAACCACATAATCATCAGGTATAAAAATTTTTGCTTTATAAGTTTTATTGAAAAAATCTCGTGCTTCATTTATGAAATCCTCTTCGAAGTATGATTTTCCAACCTCACCGCCTTGCGCCTTAATAAATGTATTAGCCATTGCGCCGGCAATAATTAGGTAATCTACTTTATCAGCTAGGAAGCTAAGGATTTTAAACTTAGTAGATACTTTTTTGCCGCCTACTATAGCAACACTCGGTGCGGCTTTAGAATTTAATACAAGGTTTAAGTTACTAATCTCCTCTTCCATCAACAATCCGGCATATGAAGGAAGAAAACGGGTAATACCCGTTATTGACGCATGAGCACGGTGTGAGCAGGAAAAAGCGTCATTTACGTATAGGTCGGCAAGAGAAGCCAGTTTTTCGGCGAACTTAATATCATTATTTTCTTCCTCATTGTAAAACCTTAGGTTTTCCAGAAGTAATATATCTTCTGCCGCCGAACGGTTAATCTCATTTTCTACTTTATTGCCTATGCAGTCATCAATAGATTTTATTTTACAACTTATATGCTTTTCCAAAGCAGGTACAATATTTTTTAAAGACATTTCAGGAATAAACTTTCCTTCAGGCCTTGCAAAGTGCGAGGCAAGTATAATAATTGCACCCTTAGAACGTAAAAAATTAATCGTCGGAATAAGTCGGATGATTCTGGTATCATCTATAACTTTGTTGCCAACGATGGGAACATTTAAATCAGCCCTTAAAAAAACTTTTTTACCTGAGAGATCAAGATTATCACGAATATTTTTCATTTAAGGGATCCAAATAAAGCTGCAACATCCAGCATACGGTTTGAGAAGCCCCATTCATTATCATACCAGGAAGCAACCCGACAAAAATTGTTGTTAACCACTTTAGTTTGTGTTAAGTCAAATATTGAACTTTTGGTATTATGGTTAAAATCCACTGAAACTAGTTCTTCGGCGGTGTAATCTAGAACTAATCCGATATGCCCTTTACAAGCTTCCTTAATAGTCTCATTTATTTCATTCGCGGATGTATTATTGCGTGAAACAAACTTAAGATCAACCATTGAGACATTAGGAGTCGGTACCCTAATTGCAGTTCCATCAAGTTTACCGTTTAGTTCAGGTAGAACTAAACCTAAAGCCTTAGCAGCACCGGTTGAAGTCGGAATCATGGAAAGTGCACAAGCTCTTGCTCTTCGTTTATCTTTATGGATACTGTCTAAAACATTTTGATCGTTGGTATAAGAATGAATAGTGGTCATGAACCCGCTTTCTATACCGATAAAGTCATTAAGTACCTTAGCCACGGGAGCTAAGCAGTTTGTTGTGCATGAGCCGATAGAGATCACCTTATCATGGCTTGTTAAAATATGTTCATTAACCCCATATACTATTGTTTTATCAGCATCATCGCAAGGAGCGGATACTATAACTTTTTTAGCTCCCGAAGCAATATGCTTGGCTGCAGCTTCCCGCTTAGTGAATACTCCTGAGCACTCCATAACGATATCAACATTATATTTATCCCAAACAATTTTTGCCGGATCCGTTTCTAATAAAATAGGAATTTCTCTGTGCCCGATTTTAATAACAGTATCACTAATTTTTTCAACATTTCTAAGTGGGCCGTGGGTTGAATCGTATTTAAGTAAATGCAAATGCAAATCAATATCGCCCATCCCGGCATTGATTGCAACTATCTCGATATCTTTTCTTTCATCGGCAACCAGTGCTCTTAATATGCACCTTCCTATCCTTCCGAAACCATTGATTGCAATCCTTGTTTGTGTCATACTAACCCCTTAAAAAATAAAATATGAAATGAAAAAAATAAATATACTTAAAATTATACTAATAAATAACGTTGAGTAAGAAGGAGCCAAATATTCAGTGGAAATTACTTCCTGAGGTTTCAATTTTAGGTTTTCATTTACCGGCTGAAGATACTCTTTTAACTCTAAAAGATTATTTATTTTTAATAATTGTGAATAAGACTTAAAATATCCTATGAAATATGCATGGGAAGGAAATTTATTTATCTCTCCTTGTTCGATCGCCTTAATGTAAGAAATCTTAATTTTTAACTTGTTGGCTATTTCTTGATAGGAAATGTTCATTTCTATGCGCTTGAGGCGTAGCTCTTCACAAAATTTTGCTAATTCATTGTTCTCAAACATTATTTCCCATAAAGTTCATTAGCTCTTGATACAAAAGCAGCTAACATTTTTTCACATGCCTTATTAAAAAATATACCAATAATTTTTTGAAGTACAGTGGATTTAAAGCAAAAATCTATATTAAATTTAATTAAAGTTCCTTTACCCTTACTGCTTAATTCCCAAGTAGTGTTAAGATATTTAAACGGGCCTGATATTGTGCTTACTTCAATCTTTGCTCTACTCTTTTTAGGAGGAGCAAGTTTTACCTCACTTCTATAGCGTTCGGTCAAGTATTTGAAGCTAATTGATAGATCTGCTATAATTGTGTTATCAAACTTATCAATAACTTTGGCCTCACCGCACCAAGGTAAGAACTCAGGGTAACTTTCAATATCGGTAATTAAAGAATAAATTTGTTTAACGGAATGATCCGATAAGTATTCTTGGCTATGAATAGACATAAAAATTTATTTTTATAAGCTAGATATAATAGAACTTTTTAAAAATTCAACTCTTGGTTTTTTATAATAGTCACTCCATGCTTTGTTTTTTCCCAAAAGTGCAACTTGGTAAAAATCTGATACACAGCCAGCAAGCTCGCAATCGGCAGTAACAAAATATATAACGGATAAGACCACCAACAGCTTATAACTTTAAATTGAGCATTAGATTGCTTTATTTCAAAAGCGCTCCACATTATGCTTAATATACCCGTAATTAAAGATATTATATTTAAATACTTAAGAAAAATAATTTCAGAGGAATTGAGCGGAATTATATTCAAACTAACCAAGTACATAACAATAAATGCAAGGGGTACTAATATATATAAAAAGTTACAAACTCCGAACATTAGGTTAAATGTTATAAAACCTTTTAAACCTAAAGTTCGAAAGAGCTGAGATGGGTTTCTCATATGGACAAAATAAGTTTGAATAAAACCTTTTATCCATCTTGAACGCTGTTTTAGCCAAGCTTTGAGAGTTATTGTTGCTTCTTCCTCCGTGAGAGTAGGTATCATCTTTACCTTAAAACCTGCTCTTGCACATTTTATTCCGAGGTCGGCATCTTCGGTAACATTATAAGAATCCCAGCCGCCTAATTGTCTCAAATTGTTAGTTTTAAAGTGATTGCTGGTGCCGCCGAGAGGGATAGGTAGATTTAAGTGATCAAAAGCAGGTAATATCCTTTGAAATAAAATAGCATACTCTAAACTAAACATTTGAGTTAGCCAATTTTCCTTTAAATTATAATAGCTTAAAACCCCTTGGCAGCATACTAGATTAGAGCTATTGTTTTTAAAATTAGCTACAGCTTTTTTTAATTGTAAAGTTTCCGGTTTATCTTCCGCATCAAAGATTACTAAATATTCTCCTGTTATATGTTTAAGAGCATAATTACAAGCTTTCGGTTTGGTTTGAGGATAAGAATAAGGAACAATTAGGGGGGTAAAATAATTTTTAAGCTTAATTTGTTTTAAAGCCGTTTGAGTTTGTATATCGGTTTCTTCGAGTATAAGTAATATTTGTAATTTATCTTTCGGGTAGTCTAAATTTTCTAAATTATGTACTAATTGACTTATTACTTCCGATTCTTTAAAAAGCGGAACCAAAATAGTATACCTCGGTAATTCCTGCTCATTTAAGTTAAGTGTATTTAAACTAATAGGTATATTTTTTTTGCCGATTAAAATAATATAAACACGTAAAATAAGAATAAGAAAATATAGCAAATTGATTGCTAATAAAAAATAATAAGTAACCATACTTAAGTTGAAAATGCAAAAGACTATAAGTGTTGCAAGAGTTACTGAGAAAAAGATTTTTTGTTTAAGAGAAAGGAAGATTTCAGCACTTTCCTCTTTGTTTATCAACTCTTCTAAAATATTACCGCCGACAAAATTATAATCAAATACAGCAATGGCAGCATCTTTTAACATAGGTTGATCGCTATCAATATTATCATATTGATAATCGTGGGAGGTATTTTGCATTAATTAAACTATTCTAAAAATTTTGATTAAATGAAACTACTAAGCTTGAGTTGTTATTATTCTTTCCATTAAAAGGATCAATAAACAAATCAAATTGAATTTCTTTCTTTTTAGAAATTAAACAAGCAACCCCAAGTTGTATTTTGTTGATATTCTTGGATTCCGTATATGTTAGGAACTTTTTTATTCTAGAGTTATAAAAATTTTTATATTTTTGTAATATATCTAAATTTTCTAATAGATAGTCAGAGTTATTTAAGTAGGGTTTGAGCTGGTAATTTAGATTGTTAAATGTATTATAAGATGCAGCAGTAAATGTCCATGTGTCGTTTGCTTTGAACCCGAATTTAATCACCAAGTCTGTCTCTATGCTTTTTTGCCTGGGATGGTATTTGCTTTCTATGCTCACTTCTTGGTAATTATTCTTAAATGTTTCATTGAGATAGAAACTTCTGCCGTAAGCAATACCTGTAGTTATGTGCCAATTCTTTGTATTAAACCTATCCCCCATGTTTGATATAATGTACTCTCCGGGGTTAACCATTGCGAAAACACTTGCAACTTCATCTCCTGAATTAAAAAACTTTTTATTTAACCCAAATTTTGTGCTCATCTTTTGGTAACTTAAAGCAAATTTTTTTTCATATTTTTTGTTTTGAGAATCTACTTCTAACTTTATAGTATCTCGAATATCACTGATATTAAGTTTAGCTTCTAAAGTAAAATTATTCTTCAAGCCGTACTCTACATAGTTTTCAAGAATTTTTTCTTTAGTCTTTATATTTATTTTTAATTGATTGGAAAGGTCAATTTGTTCAGTAGTAGAACTTAACGTAGCAACATTTAAAATAACTTTTTGAGCTGTGTATACATCATCTTTTGCTTGAGGCCATGCCTTGGCATAAGCATAGTTTGGTCCTAAGCTTAAAAGTATTATCCAAAAATAAAAGGTTGTTTTATTTAGAGGAAAGTTTTTTAAGCTTACGAGCATACAGTTCTGATTTAATTTCTATAATAACCATAAGAAAGGCAAAAGCTAAAAAGCCTAGGAAAATTGTAAGTAACGGATAAAGCATACTTTCATGGATGGTCGGGCTACCGAATCTTATGACACTTGCGCCTTGATGCAGTGTGTTCCATAAATAAACTGAGAATTTTATAATCGGGATATTAATTAGTCCGATTAATGCAAATACCGCGCTGACCTTAGCTGCTCGCTGCTCATTTTCAAATGCATCCCTAATTAATATATAAGTTATATAAATAAAAAATAATATAAGCATTGAAGTGAGTCTCGCATCCCAAACCCACCAAGTTCCCCAAGCAGGTTTCCCCCATATTGAACCGGTAAGAAGGGTAATAAGAGTCATAAAACTTCCGACTCCGGCGAATGATTTAGAAATGATGTCATAAAACGGGTTGTGAAAAATAAGAAATAACATGCCGAACATAGAAAGACAGGCATAAAGCATAAGTGATAACCATGCGGCCGGAACGTGTATATACATAATTTTAACCAGTTCCTTCTGTAAATAATCATCCGGGACAAATTTGAAAACCAGAAATAGTGCACAGGATGTCGTGCTGATAAAAATTATAGCAAGTGAGTAAATTAATACCTTGAAATGCTGCTCAAATTTGCTTGGATTAAGCCAAAGTAAATTCACTTTCCAACCTGATAAATTTTAATTTTATTTTCTTTATTTGATTCCATATCTGAGATATTTATAGATATTTTTTCAATATCAGCTCCCTTGCTTAAGAAGCTTTTTCTAATTTCCATAGCTCGTTTTAATGCGATTATTCTTAATTGAGGGAGTGGAGCATAATCTTTATAAGCACTGGCTTCTACCAATATATTAAAATTAGAATTTTTTTGCATATTGTTAGTAATTTCTGCAATTGAATCATTGTGCTCAATGGGTAGCTTTACCTCTAAGTTATTATATTCAATTTCAATTAATAATTTATCACTTGCATATAAGGTATAGGGAATAAATATTATGGTAGCTAATAAAAGCCTAGTTATAAAGTGCATATAAGTATTTTATTAAGATAAATTTTGTTAATAAAACTAGGGCTTATTTATAAAATAAAGATAAATACTTGTCTATCACATTTATAAATATTCTTTTTTTATAAATTTAAATTTAACCATAATATCTAAATTCGGTTTAGTTTAATTCAGAACTTGATATTAGAATAACAAGTTTGTAGTATATCAGCTAATAATTGACTAAGAGAAATTTGTGGCTCATATCTTAATTGTTGATGATGAAGCGGATATTAGAGAGTTAGTTGCTGATATTTTAAAAGATGAAGGATATCATCCGCTTTGTGCATCTTCAGCAAGTGAAACTATTCAATGTTTTGAAAATAATGAGCTCCCGTCGGCGGTTGTCCTTGATATTTGGCTTGAAGGAAGTGAAATGGATGGGATCGGCATATTAAAATATATTAAAAGTAATCATCCTACTATCCCTGTAATTATGATTAGCGGTCATGGCAATATTGAAACCGCAGTGCAAACTATTAGGCATGGGGCTTATGATTTTATCGAAAAGCCGTTTAAGGCTGAAAAATTAATTATAATGGTAAATAGAGCAATTGAAGCTTCACGACTAGCTCAAGAAAATAAAGTTTTAAAATCCCAGGAAAAACTTGTCGGGGAACTAATCGGAACTTCTAAAGCAATTCAGCAGCTGAAGACCGCGGCATTAATGGCAGCGCCGTCAAACAGCAGAATTATAATTACGGGTGAGCCGGGAAGCGGGAAAGAAGTTTTAGCGCGTCTTATTCATGATAGTTCAAAAAGAGCTAAGAAACCTTTTTGTATTTTGCATGCTTCAAATCTTTCCGAAGAACAGCTCGAAGTTGAGTTATTCGGTACGGAAAATAAAAATATGAAGAAAGCGGGTTTACTTGAAAAAGCCGACCATGGTACGCTTTATATTGATGAAATATCGGAAATGCCGGTTGCTACCCAAGGTAAGTTACTCAAATTTTTACAAACTCAAACTTTTCAAAAAATAGGAGGCAGTAAAGATCTTAAGCCTGATGTAAGGATTATAGCTGCTTCAAGCAAAAATTTAGAAGAAGAGATATCATCCGGAAAATTTAATCAAAGTTTATATTATAGATTGAATGTTGTGCCTCTTAAGGTTCCTCCTCTTACTGAACGTAAAGAAGATATTAAACATATTGCGGAACATTTCCTAAAAAGCTTTTCACAAAGCTTAGGAGTTCCCTATAAAACTCTTACCCAAGAAGCACTTACTCTTATGAGTGCATATGATTGGCCGGGGAATTTAAGGCAGTTAAGTAATGTTGTAGAGTGGCTCTATATCATGACTCCTGACAATGTAAAAGAGATTACAGCTGATATATTGCCTCAAGAAGTTGTGCAGGCGGTAAATGGTAAGCATAAAAACTTAAATCCCGTTAACAGTGATATTCTTTCTAAAGAGCTTAAGAAAGCGCGAGAGCTGTTTGAGAAAGAGTATCTATATGCGCAGCTGAACAGGTTCTCGTGGAATATATCTAAAACTGCGGATTTTATCGGGATGGATAGAACAGCGCTTCATAGAAAAATTAAATCTCTGAATATAAAAATGTCACTTCCTGTTGAAGATGAAAGTGAGGAATAACTGACTTCCGAAAGTATATAATAAATTAAGCTATAGATTTGGTAACAAATATTTTTAGCCTCTTGGTTATATAAAAACAGTATAATCATTTAATAATTGTTATGAGCGCTACCCCTCTAGAGGGGAGGCAGAGGGGCGCTTTTTTTATTTGTCGGGTTTATTTTCAGATATACGTGTGTAATAATTACAGTTCTTCAGGAAGAAACATTGAACCTTCGCTTTCAAAGCTAAGATTATTAAATATTATACTGCAGTCGCGATTAGCAAAGGGATAATGAATGTTTTCAGGATTAATAACAATTGATAACAACATTTCCGTATTGCATTTTTGAATCTCATTAATTTTGCTTTCAAATATTAACTTGGTAGACTCTTCATCAGCGTTTTTTGTAAGGAATGATTCTTCAGCATCTACATAAAATGTATTGTTACAAATCTCGGGAATTTCGACATTTAAGGATGTAGCCCAATCATATAAAACAGAATATAACTTGGTTATTAATTCTATAATTAAATTATAATTATTTATAGTATTTGATTCGATATTTTGGGGCATACTTCTAAGTACCGTATTTAGCTCAAGCATGATATCTCCAGTTTGTACAGAAAGACAATAGTTTGAATTTATTCCCAATAGCTCTTTTTCATTGGTTTTGCATATTAATTTCAATTTATCCTTAATATTACCAAAAAGAAATAAAGCATCTATAATGTCATCTTTTGGATCCGGATTTATAATTTTATTTGCATGTTGAAAGCCAAAAAAAATAGATAAATAATTAAGAATATCTATTTGTTCATCTGCTTTATTATCTGTATTGATTGTTGCGCTCTTAACTAAATTTTCGTACTCTTTATCATGTTCTAGATTAAAACAATCGTATAATTTCTCAGCAAACTCAGCAGTAGTAATTTTTTTTTCATCCTTTTTTAATACAAAAGCCTGGGTTTTATAGTTATGTCTCGGATTTGCTCCTACTAGCTGGCTGCAAACATCATGTAACATGCCTATTGCATAATAATTTGTTAAAAAATTTGAAGCAGAAGTATTTAATCCGATAAGGGTTTCCCATCCGTCATTTTCTAAAGGTATTGTATTTTCTAAATTTGACTCCATTTATACTTTACACCCGCTAAATATTATATTTTTACCTACTTTAATAATATTTTAAATAATAGCAAGATTAAGTTTATTAAAGTATGTATAATTTATTTTCTAGGTATTAAATTGCGAATATTGAAAGATAGCCTGTAAGCCGGGTTCTGTAAAAAGGATAAAATCCTTTTTGATGGCTATTCATCTTGGTTGAATGTTACCATTCAGCTCATGCGACCTACCCGTGCAAAAAAGTGGAACATACTTATAATCGCACCTATATGGTCTTGCTTTTGATCGGGTTTGCCATGCAACTTTTATTACTAAAAGCCCGGTGAGCTCTTACCCCACCATTTCACCCTTACCGATAAAAAATTACCGGCGGTATATTTTCTGTGGCACTTTCCATGAGGTCACCCTCTCCGGGCGTTACCCGGGATCATTGTTCCATAAAGCCCGGACTTTCCTCTGAAAATTTTTAAATTTCAGCAGCCATCCGGCTATCTTTCATAGAATACTATACTCATAAATTATTTATTTTCATCCTTTTATTTATATAACAATTATGAATATGCATATAGGTATTTAACACGGAGATAATATTTTAAGGTAAAATTTAAGAGCAGACTTGAAATCCAACTAACTTACCCTATATTCTATTTAAAAGACTCTTATTTATTAATGCTTCATAAATTTGTTATGCTGGTCAGCCAAAACACATTTTGATATATTAATAAATCAAATATACTTAGATAATTAAATTGGATTAACAGATGAATAAATTTATGAAGGGAAATACAGGAAAAAACTTCGCTGCTTGGGCAGCAATTATTTTGCTAACGGTATTTGTGTATGAATTAATAGGTGAATTTGCCTTTTCTTCTACAAAGATTCCTTTTTCCGATTTTCTGAATAATGTAAAGAGCGGCAATGTTGCCGAAGTTACGATACGAGGAAGCTCTATTGAAGGAAAGCTGAGTGACGGTAAGGTTTTTAATACGCTGGTGCCAATATATTATCCCCGAGTTATTGATGAATTAACTGCAAGAAATATTAAAATTGACGTGGTTCCGACCGAATCTTCAATTAATAGCTTATTCGGAATATTGCTATCATGGTTCCCGGTTCTACTTTTGCTGGGAGTATGGATTTACTTTATGCGCAATATGCAAAGCGGTACAGGTAAGGCAATGGGCTTCGGTAAATCGAAAGCAAAGCTTATGATGGATTCAAAAAATAAAGTTACTTTTGCGGAAGTTGCAGGAGTGGATGAGGCTAAAGAAGAATTACAAGAGATAGTAGAATTTTTAAAGTTTCCTGCAAAGTTCCAAAGGTTGGGCGGAAAGATTCCTAAGGGTTGTTTATTAATCGGTTCACCCGGAACCGGTAAAACTTTGCTTGCCAAAGCAATAGCCGGAGAAGCGGGGGTACCGTTTTTTAGTATTTCAGGGTCTGATTTTGTTGAAATGTTTGTCGGGGTTGGAGCGAGCCGAGTTAGAGATATGTTTAAGCAGGCTCACCAACATGCGCCCTGCATAGTATTTATTGACGAGATTGATGCGATGGGGCGCCAAAGAGGAGCTGGTCTTGGAGGCGGCAATGATGAAAGAGAACAGACTCTTAATCAGTTGCTGGTAGAAATGGACGGTTTTAAAGAAAATGAAGGAGTAATAGTTATTGCGGCAACCAACCGCCCGGATGTACTTGATCCGGCACTGCTTAGACCGGGTAGATTCGATAGACAAATTACTGTTCCAGTTCCTGATATAAACGGTAGGGAACAAATTATAAAGGTGCACATTAAAAAAGTACCGGCAGCACCTGACGTTAATATTAGAACAATTGCTCGCGGTACGCCAGGGTTTGCAGGCGCGGATTTGGCAAATATTGTAAACGAAGCGGCAATTCTTGCAGCACGAAAAAATATGAACGTAGTTACCATGCATGAATTTGAAGAAGCAAGAGATAAAGTTATGATGGGTGTTGAGAGAAAATCCATCGTGATGAGAGAGGAAGAAAGAAAGTTAACCGCCTATCATGAAGGCGGACATGCACTCGTTACCGTTTACAGTGAAGCTTCCGATCCAATTCATAAAGCAACTATTATTCCAAGAGGCAGAGCTTTAGGCTTAGTAATGCGCCTTCCCGAAGAAGACAGATTTTCAGCGACAAGAGAAAAGCTGCTTGCTGATATTGTTGTTTCTATGGGCGGAAGAGTTGCCGAGGAGATAATATTCGGTAAAGATAAAATTACCAGCGGTGCTTCAAGTGATATTAAGAGTGCTACTTCAATTGCACGTAAAATGGTTACTCAATGGGGCTTAAGTGATGAAATCGGCCCGGTGTTAGTTGGGGATGACCGTGATGAGGTGTTTTTAGGACAATCTTTAGGCCATCAAACCCATATTTCCAATGAGTTGGCTTGTAAGATTGATGCTGAGATTAAGAGAATTATAACCGAATGTTATAATCAGGCTCATCATATTTTAACTAAGCATCTTGATCAGCTTCACCTGCTTGCAGCAAAACTGTTAGAATATGAAACTCTGACCGGTGAAGAAATTAAGGATCTTATTGCAGGTAAAGATATTAAAATTAATGATTCAACCGATTCTAAAAATGATTCAGGTTCTAAACCTCAGAAAAGCTCATCAGTACCTTCAACTAACCATAAAGGTAAGATTGATGATAAACCGATTGAAGCATAAATATTAAAATACATTTAAGTAGCTTGGAATTTAGTTATATAAATCCAGGCTACTTCTTTTTTAATAAATAGTAATATTACTACACAATAACTAGGCTTTTTTAAGCTAAGAACAAGGATTATATAAAATTAAAAATTTAAGGAGATATCTTCATGTATTCCGGGGAACAGAAATAAATTTATCTATACCGTTCTATATGCCATTTGATTTATTTGTACTTTGTAAAAGTACTGAATACTACCTAATATCAATAGGCTAATATGCAAAAATTATTGATAATTAGTATAGGGCTGAGAATTAAACTAAAAAAGGCTGAAGCAAGAATGAAAGATAGGGCTTTTAAGTTTTTATCTTTTTAGTAAATTGAAAAACACTCTTATTGTCTTTATTGCTTATGAAGTTTTTTGGGTATTCCTAACCAAGTATAGATAGCAGTAAGTCTTTGTTGAAAAGCATAAAGATAGAGTTGGCAACCATATCAAGAGCCTTACTATATCGCTTAGTTTTCCGATTAAACTTAGCTAGATAGTGCCTATCAGCGAATTAAATGATTCAACTAAAGATGGTCTCAGCTTTAGTCATATAGTGCTTTTGAGATATATTATACTTACCGTAAACATGATAATAATCACTACAAGACGTTTCAATTTTATATGCCAAATCTAATCTCAAGGCTAAAGGTAAATATGTAGAAAAATCCCTCGACTCGGTTACTTCAAAGTCAATAACTTTATTTCTGAAGCTATTAACAGCAAGCCATACATAGATTTTTGGCAATAGGAAAATAATTCATCTAACTCAATTATTTGTATCTCTCTAGCATCTTGTGGTATTTTAACCTCATTCAAGCGGCTCCTCAGTATCTTAGAGAATTTGTGTATCCATTTTATTATCAGAGCGGGTTAGGTACTCCTTCTATTCTTTCTATCGACATGATTCTTGCACCCTCTAAATACCACTTAACTCTTAAGCGCTGCTCATTAGTATATCTTTCCCTCAAGTCTCCTTCTCTGTAATTTTTACCGCAACTCTTACCTTTGTACCTTTGCTTACCACCAATGTTTCCGTTCTTTACTCTTTCAATATTCGTCGGGTAAAATAATTTTGTAAATTTAGCTTTTAAAGTTATTTTAAATTAAGCATTGCCTGTATAATTAACCAGTTGCAGGAAGCTTCGTACCCCGAGTGATTCAACCATTTTCGACCATTTATTTTTAACTTTTTGGGAAAATAAGATGTCTAAATTTGCGGGTGCAATTAGCCAGGAATTTTCTTCGATTTCCTGTTCAAGCTGATTAGGTTCCCAGGCAGCAAAACCTTTAGCTAATAAAAATTTATCTTTATTATTGCCTGAGGCGTAGTCTTGCAGGAATTGTTTACATTCAGTGTATATTGTAACAGCAGGAAAATATTCAAAGTTTTTTTCCTGTTCTTTTGTAATGCTTAAGATTATTAACCTATCTTGGTCAATTGGTCCCCCGAACATAATAGAGACTTTTTTATTTTTAAGCGCAGGTTTCACATAAGCGTTACCTACATAATCCTTAATATAAAAATTACCGATCTTATTATTAATAATTATTCCAAGTGCACCCTTATCATCATGAGCGCATATGTAAATAAGCGATCTTTCAAAGCAACTTCCGTCCAAGCTTTTTGAAGCTACTAAAAGTTTACCTTCAAGGGACTCAAAAGGTCTTAATTCGTCGTCAGAAAATTCCAGTTCCATATTTAAACCCATTTTACTTCCGGTGGTAATGACATTAAAATTGCTTCTATATTTCCGTCAGTCATGAGGCCGAACTTAGTGCCTCGATCATAAATTAAATTAAATTCAACATATCTACCGCGTTTTATTAATTGCTCTTCTTTCTGTGCGGCTGTCCATTCTCTTAATGCATTTTGTCTAACAATCGGCATATATGCATTTATAAAAGCTTTCCCGACTTCTTTTGTAAAGTTAAAATCATTGTCCCAGTCACCGGTATTTAAATAATCGAAAAATATGCCGCCGACACCTCGCGTCTCCTTCCTATGTTTTATATGAAAATACTCATCACATTCTTTCTTGAATTTCGGGTAGTAGTCACTATCGAATTTATCACAAGCTTTCTTAAGCTCTAAATGAAAAGATTCAGTTTGTTTACTATCAGGAAAAGTAGGAGTAAGATCAGCTCCGCCACCGAACCAAGCCTTAGTGGTTACAACCATTCGAGTATTCATGTGAACAGCGGGTATTAAAGGAGATTTCATATGTGCAACTAATGAAATGCCGCTAGCCCAAAAGCCGGGGTTGCTTTCAGCCCCGGGAATTTCTTTAGCAAACTTTTCCGGAAACTCCCCGTAAACAGTAGAAATATTAACCCCTACTTTTTCAAAAATATCACCTTTCATTACGGATATAACTCCGCCGCCACCACCGTTTCTATCCCATTGCTTTCTTTCAAATTCAGCACTACTACTACCAAATTCACTTTCAATTTGTTCGAAAGCTAAACAAATTTCATCTCGCAAAGATTTAAACCATTTAGAAGCAAGGTCTTTTTTCTCTTCTAAATTGTGATAGCTCATATTAAAGCCCCTGTTCGTTTAAATATTTATTTGCTTCTAATGCAGCCATGCATCCGGTTCCCGCAGCAGTTACGGCTTGTCTGTAAATTTTATCCTGCACGTCGCCTGCGGCAAACACTCCGGGTATATTAGTCGTAGTGCTATCAGGAGCGGTTAGTATATAACCTTCACTATCAATTTCTAAGTGGTCTTTAAACATTGAGGTGTTTGGTACGTGTCCGATTGCTATAAATACTCCATCAACTTTAAATTCACTTAGCTCATTAGTTTTAACATTTTTTATTCTAATCCCCGTTACACCTAACGGCTCATCGGTACCTAAAACCTCATCAACTATGCTGTCCCAAATCACAGAAATCTTGGGGTGAGAAAATAACCTGCTTTGCATTATTTTTTCAGCTCTCAACTCATTTCTTCTATGAATAAGCGTAACTTTTGTTGCATGATTAGTAAGGTATAAAGCTTCTTCAACTGCCGTATTACCACCGCCCACTACAACCACTTCTTTGTTTCTGTAAAAGAAACCGTCACATGTAGCGCACCCCGAAACTCCGAACCCTTGAAATTTCTTTTCACTAGATAATCCTAGCCACCTGGCTTGAGCACCGGTAGAAATAATAACCGTATCAGCGGTATAAACTCTACCTGTATCACCAACTGCTTTGAAAGGTTTTGAACTCAGGTCGATTTGATTAATATGATCATTGATTATATTGGTGCCGACATGCTTTGCCTGCAGTTCCATTTGCTCAACCAACCATGGACCTTGAATGGTATTTGCGAAACCGGGATAGTTTTCCACATCGGTTGTAATAGTAAGCTGACCACCCGGCTGAAATCCACTGACCAATACAGGGTCAAGCGAAGAGCGTGCCGCATATATTGCTGCTGTATAACCGGCGGGGCCGGAACCGATAATTAATACTTTTGTATGTAATGTTTCCATTAATTAAATCTTTCCTGCATTGCTTTTTAAATAAGCTGCAACGCCTTCCTGAGTTGGCTTCATAGCTTCTTTTCCTTGTTTCCAGTTAGCCGGGCAAACTTCGCCGTGTTTTTCGGAATATTGAAGAGCGTCAACCATTCTGATTGCTTCCTCTATATTTCTACCCAATGGAAGATCATTAATAATTTGATGGCGAACAATGCCTTGCTTATCAATTAAGAAAGTTCCTCTTAAAGCTACACCTGCGTCACTAAGAACATCATAATCGGCTGCAATTTTATGAGTGAGATCGGAAACCAGCGGAAATGTAACTTGTCCGATCCCGCCCTTATCAGTTGGAGTGTTTCTATAGGCAAGGTGAGTAAATTGTGAGTCAATACTGATTCCGATTACTTTAGCATCTCTTTTTTCAAATTCTTCCGATTTGCTGCTGAATGCAAGAATTTCCGAAGGACAAACAAAGGTGAAATCAAGCGGATAGAAGAATATTACACCATACTTGCCTTTAAGATATTCCTTTAAATTAAGTTCTTTTATAGAGTTATCGGGAAATACTGCTTGAGCAGTAAAATTAGGAGCTTCTTTACGAACTAGAACTGCCATTTTTTAGTGCCTCAAAAATTTATTAGTTATGTATTAGAAGCCAGTATAGAACAAAAATTACAAATCTCAAGCGTTGCAGCTTATAATTAAATTTCAATATACAAAAATTTATTTTTATAAGTTAAAAAGTCAGGGAAGCTGCTTTCAATCAATTTTTGTTTTAAACGTGAAAGATGCACCTCAACCGTTGAGGTTTCGGTTCCCGTAGAATATTCCCAAATTTCTTTTAATAACTCTGATTTTGGTATTCCTCTTGGGTAATTATTAACCAGGTATAAAATTAATTTTGCTTCTTTCTCAGTTAAAATTATTATATTTCCTTCTAATTCGAGCGTTCTTTTGCTAGGAAAAAATTTAACTTTATTTATGGCATAAATTTTTTGGTTAAGTTTATCTATAATAAGTTCAACTAAAGATATAAGCTTGAAAGGTTTGCTTAAATCCGCTTTAAATTTTGCACTAATAACAATTTGATTATCCTTAACCGTTTGAGGTATAACCTCATTAAAAATACATAGATCTGGATGGCCGGAAATAATACCGGATTCTTCAAAAAACTCTATATTAAAGGATTTTAGAGAAGGGACTTGCTCTAAAGCACATTTAAGAAGAGTAGTCCCGCCTATAATTGCAATTCGCATTAACTAAAACTGTTTCGGGCTTTTAGGTTTATTAAATTTACCTACATTACTGAATATTTGCTCAAGAGGAGTCATGGTATTACCTTTAAGCTCAGTTGTACCGCTGGCGTAATTAATATTGCGTGCCTCATTTAGAGTGTAGCTTTTAATATTCTTAATAACTTTTTGTCGGTTAAATGTAATCTCAAGCACATCTTGTGCTACCGTGTGAGGATGAAAGAATGCCTCACTTTGTTGCTGCATGGATATATAGTAATAAGTTTTATCCCCGAAATCCGAAGTAGTGGTTGGAGAGCCAAGTAATTCTCTGGTTTCTTCTTCATTAGTTTGACCGATTTTTAATGAGCTGATTTCCTTTTCATCAAAGCTATAACCATGAAAATGTTCATGCTTGGCGCAAGCAGATAATAAACAAACAGTCGCTATCAATAATATATTTCTAATTTGCATTTTGTTTTACTTCCTTTTGTTTTTTTTGTGCTTTTCTTCTTAATAAATTTTGTCTTAAAGCTTCAGAAAGCTTCTTAACATCTTTTTTAGGAGGCTTTTTTTCTTTAGACATTCATCATTTTACCTAATTTTGCAAGCTGTTTGTGATCCATTTTACCGACTTTCTTAACCATATTACTCATTTCCAAGTGTTGTTTGAGTAAGCGGTTAATATCCTGTACTTTAGTTCCCGAGCCGTTTGCAATCCTAACTTTTCTGGAAGCATTTATAATTTTCGGGTCACTTCTTTCCGCTCTGCTCATTGAATTAATAATTGCTTCCTGCTTAGTAAACATTTTATCATCGATTGCCATGCTACCTATTTGGTTTTTTAATTTGCCGAGTCCCGGAATCATAGAAAGCATTGAACCGATACCTCCCATTTTCTTTAAGTTTTTAAACTGGGCAAGCATATCATTTAAATCAAATTGGCCTTTTTGTACTCTCTTTGCTAAAGTTTTTGCTTCTTCTTCACTTACCATTTCTGCAGCTTTTTCAACAAGTGAAACTATATCACCCATTCCTAAAATTTTGGAAGCTGCTCTTTGCGGGTGAAATTCTTCTAAATCACTTAATTTTTCGCCGATCCCTATGAACTTAATAGGTTGCTTGGTTACACATCTCATGCTTAAGGTTGCTCCGCCTCTGGCATCCCCATCTACCCGAGTTAGGATGACTCCGGTAATCCCTACTTTTGTATTAAATTCCTTGCCAATATTAACTGCATCCTGACCAGTTAAGGAATCGACTACTAAGATAGTTTCAACCGGGCTTGTCAGGTCTTTAACTTTGTTCAACTCTTCCATCAGTTCAGGGTCGGTATGTAACCTTCCGGCCGTATCTAATATCAGAATATCAAATCCGTTGGTTTTAGCCTCTTCTAAAGCTCGTTTAGATATCTTCTCAGGCATTTCGTTTGCCACTATCGGAAGGGTGGTGATATCAATTTGTTTGCCCAGTACTTCAAGTTGAGCTTGGGCTGCGGGGCGATAAACGTCAAGTGAAGCAAGTAAAACTTTCTTCTTATGTTTCTTTCTAAGTAATAAAGCAAGTTTTGCAGCAGAGGTGGTTTTACCGGAACCTTGCAAGCCGACCAGCATGATGACAACCGGAGGTGTAGCCGCAAGATTTAAAGCCTGATGGTCACTGCCTAAAATCTCGGTCAACTCATCGTTTACAATTTTTATTACCATCTGTGCGGGTGAAATGCTTTTAACTATTTCACTACCTACTGCTTTAGCTTTTACTTTATCAATAAATTCCTTAACTGCCGGAAGTGCAACATCCGCTTCGAGTAAAGCAATCCTAATTTCACGCATTGCCTCGCTGACATCGGATTCATTAAGTAAACCCTTGCGTTTAAGTTTATCAAAGATTTTAGTTAAATTATTACTAAGGGAAGAGAACATAAGTATTTATTGCTATTTTTAGAAGTATATGATAGTGATTACTCATCTTATTTTCAATTATTTTTATTAAATAAAGAATCTATTTTGTCCGATTTCCTTTCCATATACGTCCATTGGCCGTTTTGTAAGTCAAAGTGCCCTTACTGTGATTTTAATAGTCATGTAAGAAACGCAGTTGATTTGAATCAATTTATTGATGCCTACTTAATTGAACTTGATAGTTATCAACATGTGCTGAACGGCAAAATTATAAAAAGTATTTTCTTCGGCGGGGGGACTCCTTCACTGGCTCCGCCCGTATTTTTTGAAAAAGTGATTAATAAAATTTCAAAATACTCAACACTTGCTCCTCAAATAGAGGTAACTTTAGAGGCTAACCCTACTTCTTCGGAAGCTAAAAAATTTTATGATTACTCAAGAGCAGGAGTAAATAGGGTATCAATCGGAATACAAAGCTTTAATCAAAAATATTTAAAGTTTTTAGGCAGAGAACACTCGGCTGATGAAGCAAGAGAAGCAATTTTCTATGCTGCAAAGTATTTTTCCCGGTACAGTTTCGACTTAATTTATGCGCTTCCCGAGCAAAGTTTGAAAAGTTGGGAAGAGGAACTTAGCGTTGCAATAAAATATACTAATAAGCATATGTCAGTTTATCAATTAACTATAGAAAAAGGTACCCAGTTTTACGGAGATTATAAAAAGAAGAAATTTACTATGCCGAATCAGAATATAGCTGCAGATTTCTACTATATTACTCAAAATATTTTAAGTAAGTACGGTATGCCGCAATATGAAATATCTAATCATGCGGCAGCGGGAGAGGAATCAATACATAATATGACTTACTGGGAGTACGGTGATTATTTGGGTATCGGGGCTGGGGCACACGGGCGATATACTTTTAATAGCATAAAGTATGCAACCGTTAATACTCATTTGCCGGAAAAATGGCTTAAGCAAATTGAAGAAAGAGGTAATGCTCTACAGCATAAAGAAGAGCTATCAGAGGATGAGCAAAATGAGGAAAAAATAATTATGGGGTTAAGGTTAAGTAAGGGGGTAGATAAAAAGCTGTTATTTAATAAGAGAAAATATAAGCAGCTTTTAGAGGACGGGTACTTAGATGAGGGGGAGAATTTAGTGCGTGCAACTGAAAAGGGAAGGTTGGTTTTAAATAGGTTAATAAGCGAATTGATTGTGTAAGGCAATGGAAATAGTAATTAAAGCCTTAGGAAAAGAGAAATCTCAAGAAATTAAACAGCTGACCCAAGAATACTTAATGAGAACCAGGTGGCAGATTTCTATTCAAGAGTATGAGCTAAATAAAAATTTAAGTGAAAATGAACAAAAGCTACAAGAAGGAAAATGGCTAATTAGCAATATTCCTGATAATACTTTTATTTATGTTTTGGATGAGAAGGGTAAGCAGTATACAAGTCATGAATTTTCCTCGGCCTTAGTTAAAAATCAGAGTATTTATAAAAACATTTATTTTCTGATCGGTGGTGCTTTCGGTTTAAGTGAAGAGGTAAAGCAAAAAGCTAATACACTGATTGCATTCGGTAAAATGACCTTCCCTCATAAGCTGGTAAGATTAATGCTGGTAGAGCAGCTTTATAGAGCTTATTCAATAGTTAACGGCCATCCCTATCACAAGTGATTAATAATAAAAAAGCTCCCGAAAATTATACTTTTAGGAGCCTTCTACTTAAACTTATTTTTTTAAAATCTTATTTGCTTTCGCTTACTTTAAGCTTTGGAGAAAGCATAATATGCAGCTCTTTCAGTTGCCTTTCACTTACCGTATTAGGTGCGTTCATCAATAAATCCTGAGCGCTTTGATTTAACGGGAAGGCGATAACTTCTCTAATATTAGGTTCATTAGCAAGAAGCATTACAATCCTATCAACTCCGGGAGCTAAACCACCGTGAGGAGGAGCACCGTATTTAAACGCCTTGATCATACCGCCGAATTTGTTATCAACCTCTTCTTTCGAATAGCCTGCAATTTCAAAAGCTTTATACATGAGGTCAGTTTTATGATTTCTGATTCCTCCGCTTGAAAGTTCGATACCGTTACATACTATATCATATTGGAAAGCTTTAATTGCCAGTTTCTTTTCAGTAGTATCAGCTGCATTTAATGCTTCTAAACCACCTTGCGGCATGGAAAACGGGTTATGAGTAAAATCAATTTTTTTCTCATCTTCATTCCATTCATAAAACGGGAAATCTGTAACCCAACAGAATTTATAAATATTTTTTTCAATTATGTTTAGTTCTTCGCCAAGCTTTGTTCTTACCCTACCTGCTATTTTTGCGGCAGTAGAGGCTTCTTCACAAGCAAAGAATACCGAATCCCCGTTTTCAAGTTTTGCAATATCTTTTAGAGAAGCTAACCTATCCTGATCCAAGAATTTTGCAATCGGGCCTTTAGCGCTGCCGTCTTGAGCAAAAGTTATATAACCTAGGCCTGTAGCTCCCAGTTCGGTTTGTGCAAATGATATCATTTTATCGAAAAAGCTTCTCGGCTGTTCGGAAGTCTTCGGTGCAGGTATAGCACGAACAAGTGAGCCTTTTTTAATTCCCTCTCTAAATATAGTAAATTCCGAATCGGTAAATACGGAAGTAGCATCTACAATTTCGATATTGATTCTTAGATCAGGTTTATCACTACCGTATTTAAGCATTGAGTCATGATAGGTAATCCTTGGGAACGGAGCGGGGGTAACCTCAAATTCTGAAAATTTTTTAAATGTGCTGTAAAGCACCGGTTCAATGGTATTAAATACATCTTCCTGGGTAACGAATGACATTTCGATATCAAGCTGATAAAACTCGCCTCCCGAACGATCGGCTCTTGCATCTTCATCCCTAAAGCAAGGAGCGATTTGGAAATATTTATCGAATCCTGAAATCATAAGTAATTGCTTGAACTGTTGTGGTGCTTGGGGGAGCGCATAAAATTTACCTGGATGGAGTCTGCTCGGCACTAAAAAGTCTCTGGCGCCTTCAGGTGAGCTTGCAGTTAGGATCGGAGTCTGAAATTCTATAAATCCTTGCTCAGTCATTTTTTTACGTAAATGTGCAACAACATTATTTCTGAGCATAATATTTTTATGCAATTTTTCCTTTCTTAAATCCAAAAATCTATATTTAAGCCTTAAATCTTCCGGGAATGGGAGCTCGCTATTTACATTAAGCGGAAGCATCTCAGCAATCGATTCACTGGTGAAATCTTCAATTATAACTTCAATTTCACCGGTGGAAAGCTCATTATTCATAGTCTCTGCCGATCTTCCGACCACAACGCCGGTTACAGTTAAGACACTTTCAAAACTTAGTGAGGTGAGTTCCTCGTATTTTTCTTTACTTATTCTGATTAAATCCTGATCCTGATCGGATGAAACCACTTGAGTTATTCCGTAATGGTCTCTTAAGTCTATGAAATAAATACCGCCGTGATCGCGTTTTCTGTGCAGCCATCCTGAAAGTTTAACTTTTTGGCCGATATGAGATTTATTTAATTCCCCGCAGGTATGGGTTCTATACTTATGCATAATATTCTCAGTAATATTTTATGTTGAGATGTTATAACTTAATACAAACTTTTATGCAAACATTGTAAGTGTGTATTGCAAAAGTTGCATTTGAAAATATTTTAATTATACTGGGTGCAAATTTTTGTTAAGAGTTATTATGGCGCGCGTAACTATTGAAGATTGCATTGAACGGATTAAGAGCAGGTTTGAACTGGTTGTTCTTGCGGCACAAAGAGCTAAGGAAATATCATCGGGAGCCAGGCTTCTTATCGAGCGAGATAATGATAAAGATGCAGTAGTGGCTTTAAGGGAGATTGCAAGTGATGCTATCGATGCTGAGACTTTAAGGGAATCCGTGATCAAAAAGTACTTAACCAGGTCTGTGGTTGAAGAAGAAGATCTACCTGATAGCGATGATAATTTAGAAATCCAACAGGATATGGCTAAGTTTACTTTCCAAGCTAAAGATGTAAAAGGGATGTCTTATGAAGATGAAGACTTGGATGAATAAATATTTTAAATGTTTTATGTTTTAATTTCTTATTCCGTCACTTTTGCTTTACTGCTAATCCTAGCGGGAGCAGTATATTTTAAGTATAAACGTTTAAAGTATTTATATCACAATGCCGTTAATAAAAAGAAATAAGGCATGGAAGCGACGTGCATATATAATAGCAATTTTTGTGCTGTTTTTTGCCGTGGCGATTGCTATAACTTTAAAAGTCTTTAATGATAATATTGTATTTTTTTTGAATCCGACTGAGCTTAAGGAAAGAGAAGCCGAATTTAGAGGCAAAGAGTTTAGGGTAGGGGGATTGGTTGTCGCAGGCAGCATTAAATATCTTAAAGATAAGGAAATATTGCAGTTTAGGATTACTGATTTAAATGAAGAGCTTACTGTTCAATATAGGGGCATAATCCCAAATTTATTTACTGAAAACCAAGGAACGGTGGCATTAGGTAAACTTGTTGATAATAAAGTATTTATTGCCAGGGAACTGCTTGCTAAGCATGATGAAAATTATATGCCCAAAGAAATTGCCGATTCCTTAAAAAAATCAGAGCACTGGAAAAGTAAAAAATAAAGTTACTACATTGCTTTTTTTACTACTTTTGTAGAAGATAATATCAATCAGTTTATTATTATATATTGCCATATTAATTAATATATATTTAATTTTAGAAAAGTTTTTATGGTTGTGCCTTAATTAATATTGAATTTTACCTGTATTTTATAGTAATAATAATGCTGTACCAAAATAACATGTGATTAAGAATTAAAAATATTGGATGGCTGGATAAGGGTTTGGCACTGAATTTACTGAATATACTCTGTAATCTTTCTTTGTTTCTAAGAAAGGTGAAGTGTATTATATTCCACTCTCTTATGCCAAGTTCAGGTTAACTTATCTTTATCTGTTCTCCTTCACTTCTAATTGCATATTTTTCTACATAGGATTGAGGAATAGTATCTATTACCTTATTAACCCCTTCTATTATCGCATGCCTAACTTTATCATTACTTTTATTAACTAATCGTACTAAGGTTTTATACATTGCCTTCATAAGTTCGGCTCTTAACTCAGGGAATACATAGTCGTCAAACTTCTCTAATCTTGTCCCAAGTATAGGTGAAATAAGGTTAGTCATTTCCTCTATCTTAATTCTCATTTGCCTTTTATTATATTCTTCACAAGGCTTTCCTTTAACCCAGTTAATTATCTGTTCCAGTGCAAATGATGTCCAGCTGATTATCTTCTCTGTAAATGTGCCCTGAGGCTTAGCATCATCATTATATGCCTTAACTGCCGTGGTTGCCATAAACCTTGAAGTTTTTTGTATGTGATTTTGAATAACTGCCTTTCTTAATTCTTCCATGTAATCAATTTTAGGGGAGTGTTCTTTAATAAATCTAGGGTAACCTTCCAGCAATATTTCTTTTGCGCATCTTTGCTTTAATATCTCTAAAGCTTTAACGTCTTTTAAAAGGGCGCTAGTAATTTTTGGGAATTCCGATTCGCTTACTAATGAAGAGGTAGCTATATTTGTTATATATAACTGTAGCTCGGCAGGCATATTGCTTAGCATAACGCTTTGATTAATCTCAATCCCAACTAAACTTCTGCCGAAGTTATCTACATAATCATAAAGTAAATTAAATTTATTTTTACTTTCTAGTTCTAATGATTCCAGGCATTTTTTCAATTCATAAGCATTTGCGGACAAAAAACCTTTAATACCATGTGCAAGAAGTAATAAAGGAATACTAATATCAGGGAATTCCAACCTAGCATCTTTAGAATAAAAGAGATCAGGCTTTCTTTCTAAAAGCCAATATTTTATTTTTACCCTTTCATCTTGAGAATAATTATTAACATATGTATATGCATTTTTTTCATATTTACTAATCGAATTAATGAAATTTGGATTCTTTTCATAAAGCCATTTCATTACTTTGAAATGTGATCTTTGGGTAGCAACTAGAAATGCATTCTCTCCAGTCTCGTCAACTGAATCGATGAAACACGGTTTCTTTTCATACAACCATTGTACCACCTCTAATGAGCCACTAGAAACAGCTTCTATAAATACATTACTTTTCTTCCGACCAACAGAATTAATAAAATTTGGGTTCTTCCCATACAGCCATTGTACCAACTCAAGGTCGTTATCTTCGATAGCATATTATATACCCACCAGGGGTGCTTACGATAAATAAAATCCGGTTTTCTCTGGTATAACCACTCCCTTACTTCTGGTTGTCTAACTAGGACACGGTGTGAAAGTATACCACTTCCACAATCTTATAGGCTAGGATCTATAGTAATCAATTCATCATTGCTACCAATTTCATCTTCGTTCTCAGACCACCTTGCGAGTTTAAAAGGTGTGTTATTATTACCTTTGTTTATTACCGGAGGTTCTACTATTTTTGGAATGTTAGATTCTAATATAGTTAAATTGGCAGGCATAAATTGGAATTTATATCCTAGTTCAGAAACCAAATTACCGGTTCGAGAGTAAATATTATAGCTACCCTCAGCGCTATTTGCATCGGGAATTGTAAAGCTCGGCATACCGGTAAAGCTACTCTCGGTCGTATCTCCGTCAATAAAGCCGCTAATGTAATAATTAAAGCTTTTCGGTAGAGGTTTCTCCTCTGGTTATTTTTAGGTTATCCGTGCTTATTGTTAAGCTTGGGGCTATGCTATACAGTAAGCCGTTACCGCTTGTTGCTGCAACTGAAACCGGAGTGTGGCTTGTGTAGCTGCGATTATATCGTTTGAAATCGGCGGATAACCCGTTAAGATGGTTATTTGCAGGGGTAGTTGAATAAATCCTAGCTTTAAGTTTAGAATGAAATATACTTGTAAAATATCTAAGGATATCTCTATTATTACTCAACATTGATTAATGTGCATATAGTATCTACCTTCATACAACATAGGTAACCTGAGTTAAATATAAGGAACTAGCTGTAACGCATACTATAAAGGGTTGCGAGAAAGAATTAAGAGGAAATAATCAGTTATTATATATAAAATACGTTTGAAACTATAGAATTTCCTTTGCCTCGCTCAGCTAGTTTTATATGGCGCCGCAAGTTTTTATATTACAGGAATTTATTAAAATAATTATGAGCCCAAAGTTGTTTCTTACGTAGAATTCAGATTAAGGAATAAACATATGCAAAAAAAACTGTTCTTATTGATTTAAAAAACAGTCTTTATTTTTTTATTAATAACATTTATAAAACCGAAACACCTACCACACCTGCAAGGCATTTATATAAATACCCTTAAAACCCCCTTACCACCGGTTTCTGTTCTTCTCTATTATCAGCTGAATTTCTCAAGTCTTTACCGAGCCTAGGTCTTTTAACCTTAGGATCAGCCCAACATTTTTTCTCTTTGTTTTCTGAAGGTTTTTCAGGTGAAGATTCATCCGCGGGTTTTACAAGTCCAGTATTTCTGGAATCCTCTATAGCTCCTGTAAACCCATGTTCACGTTTTCTAGAACCCCCTACAGCTCCTACTCTTTCTCCGGGGCTATATCCATTTCTTTTAGCTTCAACTTCCCTTTCAGCTGCTTCAAATTCTTTTATTTTTTCGGGATATAGTTTTCTGTATAGTTCTTTCGCAGAATAACTCCTTGTAACTACTTCCTCACCATCTACAATATCTCTTAATTCAAAAGTACGCATATCAGGATCAGCACCAAATTCAAGTAAGCATTTATAAATCTTCACTTCACCTGTTCTGGCAGCTAGATGTAAAACTGTACTACCTTCTTCTGCTCTTCTTGCATGAATATTAGCACCACGTCCCATAAGTAAAGGGATAAGTTCAAGACAATGCATAGTTAAAATAGAGTTATGTAACGGAGTCTCCCCTTCTTTATCAGTTAAATTGACCTCAGCCCCCCTTGCTAGAAGCAGCTTTGCTATTTCCATATACCCATTACGGGCAGCTACATGTAAAGCAGTAGTACCAAAGTAATCTTGGGAATTGACATCTAATTTTTCATGTTTCAGTAGGAACTCAACCACATTAGTATACCTATAGTTAGTTGCGTAATAAAGTAGTCCGGCTTCGCTTCCATCTTTCTCATTAATATCTCCCCCCTGTTCTAAAAATGATTCAAGATGCTCTATTGACTTTTTTCCATAAATATCTAATATTCGTAAACTCTTTTTCATTTTTTGCCTTTTTTGTATTTTAAAAAATTATAATTTACTATTTTAAATAAATCAATAATTTGTATAATTAACGTTTAATGAATGGTAATAAAAGTTATATTGCAAAACTACTTCTTTTATCCAAGAGATCTACCGTCGTCTTTTTGCTTACCTTTATCCGTTCTAGATCGTTTAATTTGAGCAACGTGGCCTTCTTCGTTCTTTGTATGGTTGGCTGGCCTACCTATTCTATCTGTTCTCTCATCATTTAATTTTTCCCTTTCATCATCTCCACCCTTTCTTTTTTTATGTAATATAGATATGTCTCTCAAGTAGTATTTTTATTTTGAAATAATCTTTTCAAAGCCCTCTAGGAACAGGTTGTTAACCTCTATCAGCCAAATTTCTAGCGTCTTCACTATATTTAGGTCTTTCAGTTTCAGGATCAACCTTACATTTTTTCCTTTTATTTTTGTTTTCAGCTGATGAGTCATCCGCTCCTTTTTCAAGTGCAGGGTTTCTAGAATCTTGTACAATTTGTCTAAAACTACGTTTTTTAGAGCCCTCTACAGCTTCCTCTTTTTCTTCAATTTTATAACTTTTTTCTTCTACTTCCTTAGATACTAATCGTGTTTTAGCCATTTGCCTTGTAAACTGATCAGGAAATGGTTCATTGGTAAGCTCATTGAGAGGAATTGCGCTATCTAGAGTATATTGTATGGAAGGAAAGCCGGGATCTATCAACCATTCTAGGAGATCGGAGTGAAAGTTTAGAGTTATATCAGCATTTAATAATTGTTGTAAAAATTCTCTGAAAGGGAAATAGCTTTCTTTAGATGATTTATTACTATTAAAATTTAATATTATTTCACGAGGATACTCTTCAAGTCCTTCTTCAGCACCAATACGAACATTAACGAAGCCATACTTTTTTGCTTCCTCTTGAATTCTATTCCTGCAGCTTATTAGCTTTTCTACATTTAACATATTCTTTCTCTTTATTCTTATTTTACCTGGTGGAGCCAGGCGGGATCGAACCGCCAACCTCTTGAATGCCATCCAAGCGCTCTACCAACTGAGCTATGGCCCCTATTTTAAAAGAGATATGGTCAGAAGTATTAGCATAACTTTTAATAAATGAGAATAGTATTTTTTAAAAGACTTTGCATATAAGTTTTTTTATACATCTCTCATATAAAAAAATAAAGTTATAAACTGTTAAGGTAGCAATAAGCCCAAAGTAAAATGCTTCTATTTTTATATTATTGAAAAAGACATCCTTTATTAGCATTATGCTCATACTTAAAAAAGCAGTAAATATAAATGCATTATCCGAGATTTTAGTTTTGATGAAATAACTCCAAATAATCGGGATAATTAAAAGAGCGCCAAAATATCCTTCCAAAGTTATCCAAACATCTTCAATTACATTATCAAATTGAAGTGCAATAATTATGGTGAGGAAGCCAATTGATAACACACTTAGCGTTCTATATCCGACTGAGGCGGTATATTTCTTAGGTCTAAGGTCATAAGAAAAAAGTGTGCTACCGGCAAAAATAAATGAATCCAATGTTGATATAACCGTTGCCGTGATTCCTGCAAGAAAAATACCCCGAAAGCCGGAAGGGAGAATTTGTAAGCCGAATAACAGGTAGGCATTTAACGAATTAGCATCAGGCATATGCACTTTGGCGTACATCCCGCCCAATGTAGTGCAGATATCAAAAATTATCCAAAAAACTGTGGAAATAATTATTCCCTTTTTAGCTATGAGTGGGCTGCCTGCCGCCATACATCTTTGGTAAAAAACCGGGCTTATCAGGGTAGCTGAAAATGCGATAAATAACCATAATATAATAGTGCTGAATTCATGCTTGCCGGAAAGAGTAAAATAATGGGGAGGTAAATTTTCTACTAACACCAGCGGATTGCCTATGCTGTAAAATGAAAATATTACTACCGTTATTACCCCTAAGTACATACAGCAAAACTGCAGGAAATCCGAGTATACCACTGACCTGAAATCGCTTATGCAGGTATATAACACGACTACCGAAGTACCCGCTACAATTGAAAGTGGAAGCGATAAATCGAACATCGTTTGAATAAAAGCGCCAAGGCTTAGGGCATAAGTTATCGGTAATGCTTTAAAAATAAGCAGTATTGCAGCAAGCTTAGCAGATTTTTCGCCGTAAGTTTTTTTGATTAAATCAGGAAAAGTAAGGGCATTTTTTTGATGTATTTTTTTAACCAGAAAATAGGCGAAAATAATATAAGCAATATACCAAAACAGCCCTTGGGTAATGAAATTATATATCCCGTGCTCAAAAGCAATCTGCGTTACCCCGAATACCCCACCGTACCAGGAGGAGACCAGGGTTGCAACAAACAACGGTAGGGTCAGTTTCCTACCCATCAGGATATAATCCTTGTCGCTTGCTTTAGAATTCAAATTTTTGAGCCGGCGTACGATAATCACCCCTATTGAGAGAGTAATCCAAATAGCGAAAACACTTAAGTCAAGGAGAGATAGGTTGTTCATAATTTGCATATCTTAGCCTTTAAATTAAATAGCCGAATATGCAGCAAGAGAGAGTGCAGATGTAAAATAGATTAATAGTTTTACACACTCCCTCCGCCAGCACTATCCGGATCAGGTTATAAGGGTTTTTCTCAGCTATTATTATTAATAGCACCCCTGGTGATTTATATTGGAAATTTATATAAAAAAATTAGGTATATGCAAGCATAAAATTCTTATGAAAAATATTTTATAAATATTAAGTTTAAAGTTTATATAATTGCTTAAGGTAAATATTGACGGAGTAGCGAGCACTGTTAATGTTGTTTGAAAATAAAATGAAGAGAAAAAATGCGCGTTTCCGAGATGAGCATTATAGGGAAAGATATGAGAATCAATACAGAAGTAATAATTTCAAATAGCAATGAGCATTCTGTCTCTCTACATTTTAGAGGCAAAATAATAGGGGATGAAGAAATTTCGAAAATAATAGAATTTGTAAAAGATCATGAGCCAATTACTTCGCTTGTATTATCATGCAATATGCTAGGGGTTAAAGAGGGTAATCTTATAGTGGAAATATTAAAGAAAAACCAGTCTATTATTTATCTTGGGCTTATGTTTAATCTGTTAGGGAATAAGGGAGTGGAAATATTAGCAGACGGGTTGAGAATTAATAATACCGTTAAGCGTTTCACATTTCGTAAAGATAGAAAAGAACCTGAGGAAATGGAAGCAATTAATAATATTTTAAAAGAAAATAATTCCATTACTACTACTGATTTTTTATATAATGAAACAAACAACGATGGGTTGGAAGCAATCATTGATATGTTAAAAGAAAATAATTCTATTACTGATGTTGATTTTCAATGTAATGAAATAGACAATGAGGGAATGGAAGCAATCACCGAGATGTTAAAGAATAATAGTTCTATTACTAACCTTGATCTTAGTTATAATAAAATTAAATGTGAAGGCGCAATAAAATTAGCAAATTTATTAGCAACCAATAGTTCCATTAAACAACTTAATCTTTCAGGTAATGAAATCAAATCCTCAGGTATAACGGCCTTAATAAATGCACTTAAAATTAATAATTCAATTTCAATTTTTCATTTTAATAGAATTGAAATTAGAGATCAGGAAGCATTCATAATAGCAGATATGTTAAAAGTTAATACCTCAATTGTCTCAATTATGCTTGCATGCCATGAAATAGGAAATGAAGGAATAAAAGCAATAGCAGAAGTATTACAGGGAAGCAAAAATATTACTCAAATTTGGTTATTAAGCGATTCATTAAAAATTGACGGCATCAGAGAAATAGATAAAGTGTTAGAGAAAAACAGGTTAATCTTAGATTGTTTGGTTGGGTATAATTTATTTGGTCATGAAGAAGGAAAGCAGGCAATAACTTCAATTGAAATGAATATAGATAGAAACCAAAAAGCCTTTGAATCAAAATGCCGGGCTGTTGAGAAAGGAGAGCTGGATAAATTTAACATGCACCATATTAAAACATTTATACTCATGCTAAAATATAAAATTGGAAGCGTGGGAGCTGAGTCTAAACTGTGGTATATAGATATAGAAAATAAAGTAATGAGCTATTACCATGAAAATTTCTTAAGGCTTAACGGGGTGGTTAAGGATATTAATAACGATAATAATATCGATAATCCTGACTATATTGATTTCACGCCGTCATTCCCTACGGAAGTGTGGGCTAAGATAGGTAGTTATGTAGGGATAAGCGGTATAAATCATGCCAATCAAGATAATTCTAAAAATAATGAAGAAAGAGAGCGGGGGGAAGGATTCGCGGCAAGAGAAATGAGGAGAAGAGATAAGGATAGTAAGGAGTTTGAGAATGCAGCGGTAAATAGAGGAAGGGAGTGAAATAACAAAAGAGCTGTATATGAGAAGCCCAGGAGGATTAGAGTTGCCAAGCTGATTTTTTTTGATTACCCGGATTACTGCTTAGAGTAGGTTTTATGCAGAAATATTAACTTATTAAGTTTAAAAAATGTTTAAATAGAGAAGGTTTGTTGTTATTTGCCGCTGAATCCTCATCCTGCCCGGTAGTTTCTTTTACTTTGCTTTCGGTAGACGAACTGCCTCTAGCATTAGGGTTAAAAGTATTATTATCATCTTTAATTGTTCTAATCTTTTCTTTATTGATTTCTTTCCCTTCAATGCTGTATTTGAAATCGTTGTTTTCTGAAACTATCCCGTCAATTTTACCGCTGACGAAAGATTTAATTGAGACCGGGTCATCATTAGCATCAAGTGCGGTAATTAAAAAATTATAATTACCCTCAGGTAATTTATTTCCATTGCTGTCTTCGCCGTTCCATTGGAAGGTATGGTTACCTATATTAGTTTTTAATAGATCTTTATATACTACGGCACCGGCTTGATTTTTAATTTCAACACCTACTGATTTAAGGTTTGAGTTTAGAGTATAACTAAATTCCCCGCTGCCGTTTGATAATTTGAACAAATTGCCTTCGTATGAAGCAACCTTACCGATATTCGCTGAAGGTTGAGCTATTTGCTGATCATGGAGAACATCATAAATTTTTTCCAGCAATCTATTTGATTCCAGTTGTTGCTCAACCGCATTCATAGTAAAGATTTGTGCGGTCATCTGATTAGTATCCATAGGACTAGTCGGATCTTGATTCTGTAGTTGAACTGCAAGCAATTTAAAAAAGGTTTTTTTCTGCTGAGCAATTTTCTGTTCCGCAAGCTCGGCTTTACTTAAGTCTTCATTGCCGGGCTCCCTTCTTTTAAGATCGGAAATATTGGTTGATAGGGATGCTGATGTTACCATTTTTTTCTCTCCGCTATGCTAAAATATTAATGTTGTCTTCTTCATGCTCAGTACTTATCAAAAATTCAGATTCTTGGCTTTCAAGGGAATTAAGGTTTTCCTGTTCAAATTTAAAGCTGCTGTCTTGGTGGCCTCTATGCTGCTGATGTTGCTGATGATCGCGAAGCCCGAAATTTAATGAGGTGCCTTCATTCCCTCCGGTTAATGCGGATAAGGATGATTCCAATTCTTTTACCGAGCTCTGCAAAATGTCAAAAGTAGTAAATTTTTCACTTAATATTTCTATCTTTTTATTTCCCATAGCATCAACCTGCAAAGATATCTCAATTTTGCCAAGCTCTTGGGGTGATAACTCCACTTGGATTCTTGTTTCTCCGGAGGTGATTGCTTTATTGATTCGCATGGAAACTTGTTCGGCAATGTGGCTATAGTTCGGCAGATTATTTGTTTTTAACTCTTCAAGAGGTTTTACGGAGTATTTGCCGGCTTTAGGTGTTATTTCGTAGATTGGGTTTTGATAATTGTTTTCGCTTGAATCAGCTTCAACTGTTAATTCTTTATCAAATTCATTCAATGATCCGGTAGATAAATTTGTCTGAACCTGAGGATTTAGCCGCGAATCTTTTAATGGCTGTATTTCAGCATGCGGTTCCAAGTTTTCTGAATTTAACTTCCCTTGGTTATCATCTTTCTTAATATTTAATTTAGGCTCTTTCTCTTTAAAGTTTGTTAAATCTACATTCGGCTTTTCCTTAGTAAATATTATCGGAGTAGAAGTTTCCTGAATCGGTAGTTTTTGAGTATTAATATAATAAGAATTTTCCTCATATATTAAATTTGACGGATAAGGTAAAGAATCAATTTCTTCAAAGAATGTATACTCTTCTTTATCAGCTATAAAAGATTTTTTGTCAAAAGGTAAGCTTTCTTTAAACGGGATATTACTCATTTCATTTGGAATGATTTGAATTTCGCTGTATTCGTTTGTTAATTTGCTATTAATGTTTAAATCAGTATTATTCTCTTTTTCACCGTTCGGGGTTAGAAGCACCTCCGGATTTTGCTTGTCTATTTGATTGTTTGAGGGTAATTGTTTAACCGTATTTTCAAGATTTACCAAAGTTATAAATTCTCTCGGCTGCCCAATAAATCCGTCAAAATTAAAATTTTTCTCTATATCGAATGTAGGGTTGCTCTGAAGTGTTATATTTTGAGCTAAATTAAATTCCGGATGAGAAAAAGAATGGTTTATCAAAGAAGGCATAGAAGGTTTAGATGCTGCTATATCCTGCTTTTCATTTAATAAGGTGAGGCTACTGTAAAAATTATAGTTTTGCTGATTTGCATCAGGCTTTATTTCTAAATTTATAATATCTTCAGAAGGCAAGAAGCTAGATAAGCCATTTAGTAATTGTTCAAAATTACCAAGTTTCGGATCGATATTACCACCGACCATTCCGTTAAGTAACGAGTGGGTAATAACACTCTGCTCATTTGCAGCAATATTGACGGGTAAATTTCCTACTATTAAACTATCCATTATACAGCATTATAAATATAACTTAGTTATTGGTTAAGCAAATTTTATGCCAATTAATTAGAAGCTTTAATTAATTTATCGCCCGGCTTTACATTGTAATAATCAGTAAATCCGGCATTTACCTCAAGTGCATAAGAATAAGGCAGCCGAGATTCTATTATTTTTTTGCTATAGGGTTTTAAATTATAGTGGATTTCACGGATGATTAAATCCTTATCTAAATAAAACAAATCGAGAGGAATACGAGTATTATTCATCCAAAACCTTAAATTTTTTGGTTTGTCAAAAATAAATAACATACCATTGTCTTTAGCCAAATGGTCTCTATTGGATAAACCTTTCTTAATATCAGAAATATTTTCGGCAATTTCTAAATTTAGCTTAATGATGTTAGTCTCGCTAAGTAGAAAATATTCTTCAATCTTTAAGGCATGACTCTTAAAGAAATAAATCACAATTAAAGTAAGAAGTAGGATTCCGACTATCCTTTTAAACTTTAATAATAGCCGATAACCTTTCTTCCAACTCGGCAAATTCCGTTTCATACAGCAAATCATTATAGGGTTCAAAATTCAAAAAAATGTTAAGCCTGCTAACTTTAGTTATTTGTTGTGTTGTTAAAGGTTGTGCTGCTTCTGCAATCTCTTTCATTTCTTCTATTTTACCATTGCAGTGAAGTAATATATCGCATTTTGCTTCTAAAGCTCGTGCGGCATTTTGTTTTAGCGCGCCTGTCAGAGCTTTCATCGATAAATCATCGGTAACTAATAAGCCTTTAAAACCTATTTTATTGCGTATATAATCTATAACTCGAGGTGAAATCGTTGCAGGAAGTTTATCATCTATTGCGCTATAAATTATATGTGCAGTCATAGCTAAATTTAAATCAGATAGCCGGCTAAATACTTTGAAATCATTTTGCTCAAGAGTCTCCAAATTTTCATTCACGATAGGCAGGTCGAGGTGGCTATCTTTATCCGCTCTACCATGACCCGGTATATGCTTAATAATCGATTGAACACCGGCATCCCTTAAGCCGATATCGGCAATTTTACAAAGTTCGCCTACAATATATGGATCATCGCCGTAACTTCTATCTCCAATGATGTCGTTTGCATCTTTATAATAAAGGTCGGCAATGGGTGTGCAGTCTACATTTATTCCAAGGTTTGCAAGTTCTCTACCCATAAGTAGATGATTTATATATACTGCAACTTTAGCTTGCTCTAAATCCGTAAGGGCAAGGTCGCCAAAAATTTTAGCAGGTAAGCTTTCTCTAAAATTAGGTGGCCTTAATCTTGCAACTCTACCACCTTCCTGATCAATAAGTACTAGAATATTATCTCTGCCCAATAAATCTTTAAGCGATTTTATTAAGTTTTTTATCTGCTCCTTAGTTTCGCAGTTTCTTTTAAAAAGAATAAAGCCCAATGGATTAACTTCTTTAAAAAATGCTTTTTCTTCATAATTAAGCTGAGTGCCGTTTAACCCGAATATTACATTTGTTACTAAAGAGATGGTTAAGTTTTTCATATTCTAATGCTTTTTAAGCTAAAATTTATTTGTTATTATCAACTTCTATCACATCAAAAACGCTACTTAAAGATTTTTTATCGCTTTTAATAGATGCATTTCTTTCTAAAGTTTGTTTAGAATTGTTTTTAGGTTCTTTCGGTTTTGTTATTGCTTGTGTTGATTTTTCTTCAAGCTTCTCAGGTTTGGCTATAATTTCTTGGGGTTTTTGTGTCGTTTCTTCAGTGCTGTCTTTAGCATTTTGTATCTTGGTAATTAAATCAGACATCTTGTCTGAGTGGATCTGTTCAGCTTGGTTAGCCCGGGTTGCTGCCTTAGTTTCTAAAGTCGAATTTTGAGGAGTGATACTATTATATATTTCTTTATCCTGATTGGAAAATATTATACCGCCTCTATCTTCCGGAATGATTCTTAAATAGGAAGGATCACGCTTGATTAAAGGGAGGTTTTCCAGATCAACCGGCTTTACGGTATATTTATAAGAATAAAAGTATATTACCGTAAAAACCAATATGGAGATTAATAAAAAAGCATAACGAGGTTTAATTTTAAAAAATAAATTTAGAGATAATTTTGATTTATTATCTTCAGGTTTAATATCCTTAAGTCTTGTTCTTTTTAATTCTCGATAATTGCTTTTCATAAGTTGATATGATTTTTACTATTTTACTCTATCTATACTAAATAAAAGGTGAGTTTACTATACTTAAACTTAAAAATTACTTGATACTAAAGGTGAATTATGCTGAACATAAGAAAAGATAATAAATTTTTAACTAAAAGCTTAGTAATTTAATTAATAATCTTAAAGATTCTACCGTTGCCTGCTGCCTAATCTCATTTCTGTCTCCAACAAAAGTATATTTTTTACATTTGATATCACCTCTGCTGCCATAACCGATATAAACCAAACCCACAGGTGTTGTAGAGCTGCCGCCGCTGGGGCCTGCTACACCTGTAATGCTTATCCCCATATGTACGGAGGAGAGTTCGAATAACCCCGATAACATTTGGCGAGCTACCTCTTCACTAACCGCTCCTTGCTCGTTCAATACCTTAGAGCTTACCATTAATACTTCTCGCTTGGATTTCTCAGTATAGGTAACGTAGCCTCTCTCAAAAACTTGCGAGCTTCCGGGCACGGCTGTCAGGTAACAGGATAGCATTCCACCGGTACATGATTCGGCGGTACCGATTCTAACCAGCTGATCCTTGGCTTTAATTATTACTTCTTCTGCAAGTTTATAAGAATCTAAAAAAATCATATATCACATATAAAATATAAAAAACAACTCCTGCAAATATTGCAGCTAATAAATCATCTAATATCACACCGAAAGGATTTTTATAATACCTATCAACATATTTTATAAAAAAAGGTTTCCTTATATCAAAAAACCTAAACCCGATAAAAGCAATAATAAAGGTTAAATCCATCTGAGAAATTCCAAATAGATTGAAATAACTTTGTGAGATGAGATATAACCATTTAAAACTTATTGCAAGAGTTAAACTCATCCCGATCACTTCATCAATAACAATTGAGGAGTGGTCAAAAGTTTTAGTATTATTTTGAAAAGCCGTTACCGCCCATAGCCCTAAAATAAATAATACAACAGTACAAATCCAAAGGTTTAAAATTGCTTCGGAACTATCGGCTGCATGAAGCAATAACCAATAATAAAGCGGATAAAACCCTAAGCTTCCTAATGTGCCGCTTGCAAACCTGATTCTACCTATAAAAAACCAAGTTGATATTAATGAATATAAAGCAAAAGGAATCTTTACTTTAGTATGCTTAGCATGGGTGATCGTGGAAAGATCATAGTTTTTATAAATGTTACTCAAAATTCCTCTCAATAGTTCTTAGGAAGTGTAATAGCACATACCGCAGAAACGGAAATGCCCTCTTCTCTGCCGACAAATCCCAGTTTTTCGGAAGTTTTGGCTTTTACACTTACCTGATTATTACTTATATTAAGTAATTCTGCAATTTTTTTTCGCATCATATCCTTAAAATTCATGAGCTTAGGCTTTTCTGTAACTATTGTGACATCTATATTGTTTATAATGCCTCCCTTATCGGTTAATAACATATAGGCATGCTTTAAGAATATTGTGGAGTCTGTATTTTTCCATTTTTCGTCGGTCGGAGGGAAATACATTCCGATATCATCTTCACCCATCGCACCGAGTAAGGCATCCGTAATCGCATGTAGCGCAACATCCCCATCGGAATGGGCTGATAATGATTTGTTAAACGGTACCTCTATAGCACATAATTTTATGGTATTATTCTGATCTAAAGCAGGTTGAAATTTATGTATATCAAAGCCGTAACCAACGCGAGTAATATAATTTTGTTGCATAATTAATCCTCCGTAAGTTAAACACTCAGGTGTGGTAATTTTAATGTTTTGCGCATTGCTTTCTACAAAACCGACTTCAATCCCTTCTTCTATGCATAAGCTTATATCATCGGTAAAAATATGTTCCTGATATTTATTGTGAAGCTTTAAAATAGTTTGGAAATCAAACCCCTGCGGCGTGTGGGTAAGGTAAAAGTTATCCCTGTTATATATTGCATTAGGATGTTTAGATTTCAAAGTATCTTTTAATGATATTCCGGTATCCACTGCTTTTAATAACTCTAATTTCTTTAGTACATTTGAGATTACCTCTTCGCTTATAAAAGGTCTAGCTGCATCATGGATTAATATATTTTTAATTCCCGGTAATAAGCTTAAGCTTTGTAAACCGTTTCTTACCGAGTCCTGTCTTCTTTCACCGCCACGAGCGGGAGGCAGTAACTTATCCTCTAACCCTTTGGTCGCTTCACAATATAAATCATGATGCTCGAGATTTATTACTACCCTTACGGCATCGATTTTAGGATGATTGATGAATTTGAGAAGGGTAAGTTTCAAGATAGAGGTATTACCTAATTTTAAATATTGCTTAGGTATGGAAGCATTAACCCTGATTCCTAATCCGCTTGCCACAATTAAAGCAATATTTTTCATTTAATTATAAAATAATTTACTTAAATTTAAGAAAGTATTACCATAATTTATAAGGTTTTAATAGCAAGAAAAAATTTGAGGAAGGGGAGGGGTGCCAAACAAATTGCAAAAAGGTTATACTTTATTGGAACTAACCTTTGTCATAATTATAATTAGCTTGTTAATTTCAGCTATATACAGTGGTTATGGTTTAATTCAAAATACTAAATTAAAAAGCATTATCACTGATTCAAAATATTTTATTAATGCAGTTAATTTATTTGAACAAACCTATGGTAGCTTACCGGGAGATTTTCCGATCGCTTCTAATGTATGGGGTGCAAATTGTGATTCTACTCCGAGTAATTGTAACGGAGACGGAGATGGGATTACAAGATTTACAGCGAGTAGTACAACTCAGAATGAAGCATTAAGAGCATGGCAGCATTTGGCCTTAGCCGGATTGATTAAAGGGAAATATAACGGGGTTTCTACCGTGGCGGTATTTAATTTAGATCAGTATAATTCCCCGGTTTCTAACTATAATAAAAGTGCTTTTTGGAGTTTTTACTATAATTATCCGTATAACCCTCCCGATTATGAAGGACAATTTATCCAGTTGGTGAACTTTTATGGCCAAAATATAATTACTCCTAATGATGCATATACCATTGATGCTAAAATTGATGATGGCCTTCCAAGAAATGGTTTAGTGTGGGCTGAGGGTAGCCTTTGTACTAATAGTACTACACCGCCTACTTATAATTTAGGGGAATTAAATCAATACTGCTGGATAAAATTTGTGTTTAGGAAGTAGAGGAAAACTATGAATAATCACTCGATAAAAGGTTTTACGTTACTTGAACTATCAGCCGTAATTTTAATAATTGGGATAATAATAGGCAGTATTTCCTATGGGGCGAGTTTAATCGATCAAGCTCGGTTAAGAAGTATAATTACCGAGGCTAACGAATATATGGAGGCTATAAACTTGTTTGAGCAAAAATACGGTAATCTACCCGGAGATATTCCGACCGCTTCCGATCTATGGGGTACAACATGCGATGCTACGCCAAGTAACTGTAATGGGGATGGTGATGGTATAATCTCCTATTCGTATGGTACAACTAATCAAAATGAAGCTTTAAGAGCATGGCAGCATCTATCTTTAGCCGGAATGATTAAAGGTTCTTATTCTGGGGTATCCTCTGTTGCAGGAGAAACCAATATTGGGATTAATGCACCAATGTCACAATATAATAAAGGGGGTTGGAGCTTTTGGGCTTATACCCCGTACAACCCGCCTAGCAATGAAGGCCAGTATCTTGAGATTGGCTTATTTAGGGCTTCTAATGCTGCTGATAATAATATTTTAACAACCATGGACGCTTATAGCATAGACAGCAAAATTGACGATGGTTACCCACGAAATGGATTGGTTTGGGGATACTCCATATCAGGGGCTACATGCTATTCCGGTAGTACCGTAACAACACCTTATCTTGTTAACTCAACGGGTAACCTTTGTATATTAAAATTCACATTTAGAAAGTAGGATAGATTGAAAGAGAGAAATATGGAGAAATATAAGAAAACAGGATTTAGTTTAATAGAGTTAGCAGCAGTGATTTTAATAATCGCATTTTTAATTAGTAGTATTTCTATTGCATATTCCATGATTAAGCAAGCGAGTTTAAGAAGTATTATTAGCGAAGCAAACACTTTTACGGATGCTATTAACTTGTTTGAACAAAAGTATAGAAGCCTTCCAGGTGATTTTCCGTATGCCTCCGTTCAATGGGGAACGGCATGCGATTCTACTCCAAGTAACTGTAACGGTAACGGAGATGGGGTAATTGAATATAGTTATTCTTCCCTTTCGCAAAATGAAGCATTAAGAGCGTGGCAGCATTTGTCTTTAGCCGGGATGATTATTGGAAGCTATACCGGGGTTACTGATTTGGCAGGAACAACGTATATAGGAGTTAATGCTCCAATGGCTCAATACAATAAAAAAGGATGGAGTTTTCAAAATGAAGTTCGATATAGCCATTTAGAGCAATATTTAGAAATCGGCGGCCCACGTTTAGGGTTTCCTCCTAATGATTCCATACTTCCTACCATCGATGCTTATAGTATAGATAATAAAATTGATGACGGTTACCCGAGAAACGGCCTTGTTTGGGGAGCTACAATCTACGGTTTTCCGGGCGGTTGCTATTTTCCTGATACCACTACAGCTCCTTATACTACTGATGCAACTAACGGAAGTTGTATTTTAGAATTTACATTTAGAAAAAATAGATAAGGGAATGTAACATTACCTTTATTTTAGGAAGCCGGGTAGTGCCGAGATTATTCTACTTTATTAAAAACCTCCTTAAAATCTTTAAGAACCTCCGGAAACCTAACATTTTCCTCATTAAAAAAGTCGATCTCAACAAACTTAGCCATTTCAATTTCATCCTCGAATTCTTTAGGAACTTGGGGGTTTGGCGGCTCGTTAGATATAATTTTGCATTCAAATATATAGAAGTCTCCTGAGCTCTTAAGTAACCTGATAGGCTCAGCATTAAGTCCGGTCTCCTCATAAGTCTCTCTTGCAGCAGTTTGGTAAGCCAGCTCTTCTCCTTCCGGTTTACCTGAGGGTATGTCCCATTTATGACATTTTGCATTTTTAACGGCTAACAGCTTTCCGTTTATTTTAATTATGCACCCAGCTTTACCATAAATTTTCGGCAATACATATGTTTTTTCCTGTTGCATAAGATTTGTAACCTCAATACTGCTTTAGTTAATATATGAATACACTAAAACATAACAATAATAAGATGACTAATTTAAAATTTAATAAATTTTCACTTAGACTTTTGAAATAACGCAAATTGTCAGATCATCTTTGAGGTTAAAAGCATAGCTCTTATCAAATTCAAATATAATCTTTTCAAGCAGCCAGTTGCTTATATTGCTGCTTGGTATATCTTGAGTGCTGGTAGCCAGATTTTTCAGAAAATTACTTAAGTTAAACAAAATGTTATCTCGGTTTTTCGTTTCAATTAAAGCATCGCTGTAAAATATTATTAGATCCCAGTTAGTAAAATCGATAATATGATTTTTATAGCGGGGATTATCAATTATACCAAGCGGAAAACCTGTAGAATCCAATTTTTTTACCTTGGAATGCTTAAATGAAACCAGGTAAGGGCAGGGAGTGCCGGTTGCGGCATAAGTTAGCTTTTGCAGTGGGATATCTATCAAGCAGTAGAACATAGTAGCAAATTGATCTCTGCTTAGCATGGTAAAGAGATAGCTATTTATTTCATTTAAAAATTCAGCCGGATTTACTTGGGTTCCTGTAATGCTTTGAATTAATGAATGTAATCTGAAAGTATTAATAGCTGCCCTGATGCCGTGCCCAGAAAAGTCCCATATATAGCTTGCGACCAAACCGTCATCCATTTCCTTTATCGCATAATAGTCTCCCCCCAGTTCTTCTGAGGTTTTATAGTAAGAGGCGATAGAAAGGTTATTTTTTTTAGAAATTTCACTATGAACATTATCTTTGGAGATTAAACTTAAAAGCATTTTTCTTGCTTCTTCCAGTTCAAAATTTAATCTTTCTTGAAACTCTACAAGGCTTTTAAAGAGTTTGCTTTGAGATAAGTGCATCTTAACTCTGGTAAGTATTTCTACTTCTAATGCCGGAGTGCTAAGAAAATCATTGATTCCAAGTGCGAAAGCTTTCTTTTTTTTACTATAAGATTTGCAGTTTATTTTAGCTATTATAGGTATATGTTGTGTTTTACTATTTGATCTAAGCTTTAGACAAGTCTGATAACCATCGAGCTCCTGAGTAACCATATCTAAAATAATTAAATCAGGAATGCTTATTTCTACTGTTTCTAAAGCTTCACGGCAGGTATCGGCGATGCTCACTTTACTAAAACTTTCCTTTTCTAAGGTATTTTTAATAAAGTTTATTTCGTGTTTATCAGGCCCTATAATTAATATATCAGAGCTTTTAAGCTGCTTTTCTATACTTTCAATATGTTTTTCAATAAAATACATAACTCCCCCATTAATTCATTTTAACATCTATATAACTTGTTAGATATGAAAATGTTAAAAAATAACCGATATTAAGAATTGTCGTCAAATATATGGTTTTAAAATAAATCGGAATAGGAGGTAAAATTAATTAAACAGTAAAAGTTATGTGAAATATTGATACTTGAGTTGCAAAATAATACTAAGTGTTTGTTAAATATAGATTAAATTATTATAAGAAGTAATATTTCATAATTTTTAATTTTGGCTTGAACTATAGAAGTTATGTAGCTTTATCTAAACCGGTGATGAGTCGAGATTTTAATAATTACAAAAATATTAGACTATTAGCCTGTGTATTTACTTGCAAAAATATTAAAAAGTTTATAAAATTTAATATTAGGAGCTAAATTAGCAGAAAAGCGGAGCAAAAAAACAATGTCGAAGGTATTAAAGCCCTCTATACTGGTAGTAGAAGACGAAGAGTCAATTGCTACTGTAATTAAATATAATTTACAAAAAGAAGGTTATCAAGTCCAAATTACTTCAGATGGCGAAGAAGCAATATACTTAGCTAAAAATAGTAAGCCGGATATCATTCTTCTTGATTGGTTACTACCGTCAATTCAAGGTATTGAGGTTTGTAGAGTTTTAAGAGAAACTCCTGAAACTTCTAATATTCCGATTATCATGATCTCGGCTAAAGGCGAAGAATTTGATAGAATAAGCGGACTTGAACGCGGTGCTGATGATTACATAGTTAAACCTTTCTCTCCGGCGGAGTTAATTGCAAGGATTAAAGCAATATTCAGAAGATTGCGTCCTGCATTTTCAAATAAAACTCTGGATTTTGAAGATATTACTATGGATCTCATGACTCATTCCGTGAGCAGAAACGGGGTGGAAGTGAAGCTTGCGCCTATTGAATTTCAAATATTGCAAATTCTAATGGAGCACCCGAACAGAGTGCTTTCAAGAGAAGCTTTAATAGATAAGATTTGGGGTGTTGATATTTACGTCGGATCAAGAACGGTAGATGTGCATGTAACCAGACTTAGAAAAGCTTTAATAAAAGCTAGCCCTAATGGTGAAGATTTAATTAAAACTATTAGACTTGCGGGATATTGTTTAAAAACATCGGTAAGAAGATAAGTTTGCTTGATGCTCTTAAAATTCTGTAGTATTAGAAGTTTAGGAGCAAAGATTTACTTTCTTTTATTATGATGTCATATATACCTGCAATAGTGGTATTTCTAATTTATTTTTTTACTTTAGTAGTAACTTTGGTTTTAGGGCTCAAGGTATCGCACTATCATACTGTTATTGAGCCATTATCATTTTTTATCTCATTATGCGCAGCCGGTGTTATTAATTTTTTTATTTTGAAAAAGATATCACTTTCTAAAAAGCTAGCTGAGTATCAAACGCAAATATTTTCTACTGCTCTTTCCAATGAATGTGAATTTTATATAATATTAAATGATAACAACCAGATAGTTTTTTTAGATCCTAATCTTTCTTCACAAGTTAAGTTGCTTGGGAGTAGTTTGAAACCTAGCGAATTAGATAGCATATTTGAATTGCTGAATCTCAAAGCAGCAGCAAAAAATTCTATTATGGATGCGATTAATAAAGTTATAAAATTTTCAACTAATACGGATGTATTGGTTGCTTTTAAAGCCGTAAAAGTCAAGCTGGTAGCTGAACCATTTTCTGTATATGATCCGAATGATAAGACTGATAATATTTTTTCCAATAACAAAAGGTTTTATGTTATAAAAGGTACAAGGCTTAACGGTGATGAAGAAATAATTGAAACTGTTGATAAGCTTGGCTGTGGTTATTATGAGCTTGATGAGCTGGGGCATATTATCCAATGTAATGATTTTTTTGCAAGAGCGCTTGGTTTTAGAAGAGAAGAGTTGCTTGATGATTTAGTTAGTTTTTCCAATTTTATTCAAGCTGACCTTAACTTAAATAAAAATGAAGGACAAAACACAAAGACCGGCCATTTAAATAACACCTGGCAAGGTTTTGTAACTCTTGCAACGAAATTTAATGAGCAGATACATGCATTGGTAGTACAAAAAGCTTTTTACTCTGAAACAAGAACCATTAAAAAAATTACGGGATATTTTATTAAGTTACCCGATAAAAGCCTAATTACAAGAGCAAGAGGTGTAGAAGAAGGTTGGATTGATCATAGTTGGCAGTGTTTCTTTAAAGACTCTCCATACCCGGTAGCGTTACTTAAAAAAGACGGAAAGATTACGAAAATGAACCGATCTTTAGAGCTAATGGTAGGAAATCATTTTATTAATGATAATTTTATAAATTTATTTAGTCCGGAAAGCCAAAGGCAAATAAAATCCGAAATGCAAAAGATTTCTGCGGATATAATTTTACCGATCATTCCATTAAAAAATCTGAAACTTGCTAACGGAAAAATAACCGCGGTGTATATGGGGAGGATTTTGGATTTAAGCGGTAACTTATACGGATTTATGCCGAGAATTACAGATGTTACGCAGCAAAAAGAAATGGAAGAGAGCTTATCTCACGCTCTTAGAATGCAAACTATCGGTTATTTAGCGGGATCTATCGCACATGATTTTAATAACTTGCTTACGGCAATCTTAGGTTTTTGTGATATATTATTAATCAGACATACCCCTGAGGATCCATCTTTCGCACATATTATGCAGATTAGACAAAGTGCTAACCGAGCATCAAGCTTGGTTAACCGGTTACTTGCCTTTTCACGTAGGCAAACATTGAAACCCGAGATATTGAATTTAAATGAATTTTTCGGAGATTTTTATTCCTTAATTCAGCGCCTCGTGGGAGCGGAAATTCAAATTAATCAGGAAATAGCCAGTGATTTATGGTATATTAAATTTGATCCTGTGCAATTTGAGCAAGTAGTTCTAAATTTAGCAATTAACGCGCAGCAATCAATGGGAGAGAACGGAAAACTGTCGATCCGGGCTTTTAATTTAAAGCTGAAAGAACATGATCCTTATCTCGCAAGCTGTATAGCACCAAAAGGAGAGCCTCCTGCAGCAGCAGGGGATTATATTGTTATTGAAGTGGAAGATACAGGAATAGGTATTGATGAAAGTATTGCTAACAATATTTTTGAACCGTTCTTTACTACTAAGCAAGATAAATCAGGAACCGGTTTAGGGCTTTCCACCGTCTTTGGAATTGTAACCCAATCGGGAGGAAAGATTTACTTTAAAACTAAAATTGGTGAAGGTACTACTTTTATAGTTTTAATACCTAGACCGGTTATAACTGTTGAAGAGCAAAATGCACATAAGCAAATACAGCAAAAAACCGGAAAAGATGTATTCGGAAAGGGTTTAATAATACTGGTTGAAGATGAAGAGGCGGTAAGAGTTTTTGCTAAGCATGTATTAATAAGTAAAGGGTATGAGGTCATAGATTTTGCATTACCTCATCAGGCATTAAATGAAATTATTGTACTTGAAAAAAATATTGATTTAATCATTACCGATGTAGTTATGCCGGGAATGAGCGGGCCTACCCTGGTTGATGAGATAAAGAAAGTTCAGCCGAAAATTAAAGTAATATTCATATCAGGCTTCGGAGAAGAAGCATTTAATGAGGCTTATGGTAATGCCAGAGACTTTAATTTTTTACCGAAACCCTTTAACTTAAAAGAATTATTACTTAAGGTAAAAGAGGTGATTGACGGTTAGTACTTTAAATTAACTTAACCTAACTAGCAGCTAACTATTTAAATTATATATAGACTTAAAAGATTCAAGCTGATAAAAATTAATATAGGATAACTACTTAAGCAAGAAATGGATACTTCGGATAACAGAACTCAATCAGGCGCTAATGAAGCGGCATCAAAAATTGATGAGGCATTACAAGATATTAGAAAGGCTATGATTTCTGAAACTAATGTCAGTAGTGATATTCTTGAGCTTACGGAAGTTGTAGAAGACGGCAATTCCGGTAAAGTAACTGAAAAGGCTCCACCTTCTATAAAAAAGAACATTGCTCAACTTAATGAGGCAGTTACTAATAATTTAAATGAAAGTTCTGAAGATATACTAAAAAAAATTGATAACAGTGTGGCTGCTAAGAAGCTAAGAACCTCTCCCCCGAAATTTAATAGGGAGGACAATATGCAAACTAATCAAACTCAACCAAAGGATGTTGAAGAGCAAAATTTTAATGAAGAACAAAATATATCTCCCTCAAATAAATTATTTATAGCTGAAGAAGTAGCTAAGGAATCACAAGACCTAATAAGATCATTTATAAAAGCTACCACTAAAAATCATGAGGAAAATATAAATTTTAGGTCAGGTACTACTTTAGAAGATTTAGTTATTGAATTACTTAAACCTGAATTAAGCGAGTGGCTAAATAGAAATTTGCCTAATATAGTTAAAAGTATTGTAGAAAAAGAAGTTAAGAAGCTCATTCCTCAGGACGAATAAATTATGGAGAATAAGGGTAAGAGAATTATTGCGGCATTTATCGGAGCATGCCTCATCTATACGGCAAACTTAGCAATCGCAGAAGCAGATCCTACTGCAGCAGCTGATTCGGATGATATAGAAAGTAAAGTGAGTTCTGAGCTGGAAGAATTAAATGATTCTACTCAGCCAGCTCCTTCTATTCCTCCTATACCCCAAATTAATGTAGATAGTACAATGGTAAGCCCGTCGGGAGCAGCTTCTGCACAACCGGACAAAAAATTTAAACCAATTCTAAAATCAACCATAAGCAATTCTGAAGCCAATCCGGTTTCAGTAACTTCTTCACCGGTACCGCTAAGTATTGAGAAAAATGATGAAAATATTTCTGATAATCCTACCGTTGAACCGAATAAAGCTCCAAGCAAAACTTCTGAAGCTAATAAAGGTGAAGGTTCTAATTTACCTAATAACTTTGATGAAAAGTTTAATTACTTCTACTCACAAACTCAAAGAACTTTAAAGGAAACTAAAGAAGAAGCTGAAAAAGCTCCGTTTATTGGCGAACAGGATCCGCTGAATCAAATGGAAAACCTATATTTATACAGCCCGAATATAAATAAAAATAAGTCCGGTTCCGCTTCCGATAAAACGTCAAAATCTGATGTTTCGCTAAAGAAGAAAAATAACTATTCTCCTTATATTTATAACAGAAAAGTATATGATTATAGAAACACTATTCCTTCCCCGCAAATCAGCAAAAAGCATTACGGGTCAAATAATCAGCATTTACCCAAAACTTTTTATCAAAAAGAATATTCTGAGTATTTATTTATTGCAGCAATTAATGACGATGTAAGCAGCATAAGAGCATTTTTAGAAAAAGGAGCCGATATTAACGCCCAAGATATTAAATACGGGTATACTCCGCTAATGTATAGTATTTTATATAATAAACAAAAGTCATATAATTACTTAATAACTAAAGGGGCAGATCTAAATATTAGAAGTAATGACGGTAAGACGGTTGCTCACCTTGCAGCAACCGCAAATAACATAAAAGCTTTTGAACTGCTTATAGATTATGGGGTTGATCCTAATATTCATGATAATCAGGGTAACTCTCCATATTATTATTCAACTCAATTTACTGATGAATTTGCTTATATTGCAGTAAAGCAATATAAAAATATGAATAAAGCCTTAATAGATTTTACCAAAAACGGCTCTATTGCTGCCGTTAAGCAAACTTTAAGGCTTGGTGCAGATACGAATTATAAGGACGCCGACGGTAATACGGCATTAATCATTGCTGTACAGAAAAACAATGTAAAATTAGCCGGCTATTTGCTTTCTAAAGATTCTAATCCTCTACTGAGAAATAAAATAGGTTTATCAGCAATTGACTATGCTGCAATGAATAACTCTAAAGAATTAAAAGACATTCTTAAAACTGTTATTATAACCAAAGAACTTGAAGGAACTGAAGAAGTAAATTTAACTAAAAATGAAGAAAGGTTTTTAAACGGTAACTCTGGTAGTGATGATAATAATGCTTATAAACATTATTCACGTTGTAATTCATCAAATAATTTAAAAGCTGAACATCAAAAGAATCAAGGAAAACCTAAGGGTTCTACCAAAAAGGAAGTTGTGGTAGTAAGCCATGGACTAAATAAAGGTACGGAAAGGCCTTTAATAGGTAATGAGCCACTTAAAAAGCCAAAAGTTATTGTTTCTCCTCCTTTAACTAAAATAGAGCCGATTAATCCTGTTATCGTGCTTCCGGGTACTAAAAATAATCAAACTGTTCCGGTTGTTAAATCGCAAGTTGATCCTAAGCAAAATGATAATATAACATTAAAGGTACCTAAAGTAGTTAGAGAACCTATAGCTCGGAAAGATTCTAAAATAGCTTCCGATACAACTAAGGCAAATAATACCGTAATCACTGCTAAACCTGAACGAGCTACTAAGGTAGTTATTAAACCGCAAACCACTCCTAAAACTTTGATTACCACAAATACTTCTTTACAGGTTGCCAACTCTAAACCTTTAGCATCTAGGTCTGATAAAGAGTTAAAAGAAGAAAAAAAGGTTAAAACTCTGGAAAGTAAACAAGATTCAAAAAATTTAGCAATAAGTATAAAGGATATGGTTTCTAGACCGTTAGCTACGCAGGATGAGTTAAGCACAGCTAATGAAATAAATGCCGCCTCTAAAACTCCAGTAGTTCCGGCAATACCGGTTGCACCTAAAGTCCTATCAAAGCCGACAGTTTTAACTATGCCTGTAGCCCCGATAATTCCGGCTGCGCCTGAAGTTTTATCAAAGCCAGCTGCTGCCGCTACTCCGGTAATTCCGGTAGTACCCGTTGCACCTGTAGTTCCACCTAAATCATCAGTTGCATCTACTCCGGTAATCCCGGCAATATCCGTTGCACCTGTAGCTCCACCTAAACCAGAGCCGAAAATATCGGCGCCATCAGCAGTTGAAACCACTCCTACTGCTACTGTTAAAAAACCTACTTCATTATTGCCTTATTAAGTTAAAGACATTAGTTTATAAGGTGTAAAAATTATATGCATTTTATAAGATAAAAGCTAATATCGGAAAGCATAAATCAGTTAATAGCATTATATAATGAATAATTTAGTTTGCCCGCACTGTAGTCATAGCACAATACATGAGCACTTTTGCTCAAATTGTAATAAAGTTATACCGATTAAAGCTTTAAGCTACTTTGATGTTTTTCAGCTGAGCGAAAACTATAATGTTGATATGAAGCAATTAGATACAAAGCTATTTGAGCTGCAAAGGTGTTTTCATCCTGATAAATTTATTAACTTAAGCATAAGAGAACAAAGCATCTCATTAAATAATAGCGCACTTATTAACCAAGCGTATAAGGTATTGAAAACACCGCTTTTGAGGGCGGAATGTCTACTTAAATTAAAAGGCTTTGATATTGATAAAGAGGAAGTACCGCAACACCTTTTACTTGAATCAATGGAATGGCGAGAGAGCCTTGAAGTAAGTGAGGATGAAAGATCTATACGGCAATTATTAGAAGAGGTTTCATATAAAGAAAATAATGCTTATAAGCTTTTAACGGAATATTTTATAAAAGAGCTTTATAATCAGGCTTTATCAATATATATTGAACTCAAATTCTATACACGTTTTAAACTGGAAATTATAAATAAGCTTGATTTAATAAATGATACTATTTGATATTCAAGAGCCGGGAGAGACAGAAAGCTACCCGATCGGTAAAAGCATAGGTATTGATTTAGGTACAACTAATTCATTGGTGGCAGTTTCTTCAAACCGGCAACCTGTAATAATTGCAGATAAGATTAGCGGTAAAAAGATTTTACCTTCTATAGTCGCTTTTGAAAATAACCGCAGCTACGTGGGAAATGATGCTTTAAACCACAGCACATATATCTCTTCAATAAAAAGATTAATGGGAAGAGGAATAGAAGATATCAGAGGTTTGCATCTGCCGTATGATATTAATCAGAGTTCTAACCAAAACTTAATTAAGCTTAATATTAATAATACTATTAAAGACCCGATAGAAATTTCCGCTGAGATTTTAAAAGAATTAAAAAAAAGGGCGGAAGAATATTTGGGAGAACATATAGAAAATACAGTAATAACTGTTCCGGCATATTTTGATGATGCTGCACGGGTGGCCACTAAGAATGCCGCACAAATTGCCGGTCTTAAAGTTTTAAGGCTATTAAATGAGCCGACGGCTGCAGCCATTGCTTATAGTTTAGATAAAAATGAATCAGGAATTTTTGCCGTATATGATTTTGGAGGTGGTACTTTTGATGTTTCCATACTTAGACTTGAGAAAGGAATTTTCCAGGTTTTAGCTACGGGCGGAGATGTTGAGCTCGGCGGAGATGAGCTTGATAAAGCAATTGTAACCCATTTTACCGATCAGAAGCTAAATATCAGTAGTCTTCAAATCTACCTGCGGGAAGCAAGAAAGATAAAAGAATATTTAACTGGTAACACTAACTGGCAAGGTGAAATTTTAAATAAAAAGTATTCACTTTCTCAAATCGAGTTTAATAATTTAATTAAGCCTTATGTCAGTAAGACAATTAAAATTTTTAAAGATGTTTTAAAGCAAGCGGAAATTGAGATTAACGATATTAGTGAAATCATTCTGGTCGGTGGGTCTACCAGGGTTCCTTATATTAAAGCGGCTTTAACTCAAGCTTTTGGTAAGCAGCCGTTAGATACAATCAACCCTGAAGAAATTGTAGCCCTGGGTGCTGCTATTCAGGCTGAAGCTTTAACTTACGGAAGTGACAATATCCTTCTTGATGTTACACCTCTTTCCCTAGGAATAGAACTTATGGGCGGTATTTCGGAAATAATTATTCCTAGGAACTCCCCGTTACCTACGCAGCAAAAAAGAATGTATACCACACATAGCGATGGCCAAACCGGGTTAAAAATACATGTGATCCAAGGGGAAAGTGAGAAGGTTTCCGAGTGCAGATCACTTGCTCATTTTGAGCTTAAAGGTCTTCCTCAATTACCGGCCGGTGAACCGAGAATAGAAATTACATTCAAAATTGATGCTGACGGAATTTTAACGGTAACCGCTTACGAAAAGCTCACCGAAACTAAGCAGGAAATTGAAATTAAACCTGCATATGGCTTGAAGGAAGAAGAAGTACTTAGTTTGCTGCAAAAAAATAATATCATTTGAAAAAATACTTCTTATACAAATTATATTTTATTAATAAAGCTCGGAGGATAAGTGCAGTCACTATCCTCTTACCTTGCTGGTTGTTGTAAACTTTCTTCTCTTGATTGTGTAATTCTTTCTGCAAAAGTTGGTTTAACTTTATCAGCACCTAAATGTTTATTAACTAGTGAATCTTTTTCAACTTTATTAATACCTAAATTTTTCTCAAAAGCTTTTTTCTGGCTTTCATTCATTACACTTTTGCATGCTTGCGCAATCTTTCCATTCTCTCCAACAAACATTTCCGGGCTTTTCTTCGATAGTTGTAAAATAAAGTCTAAATGTTCATTAGCAAAATTTTTGAGAACTGTTGTTTCGCTTTTTGAGATGCTGGTTTCAGAAATAGCTATAAGGCACTTCTCAAGGCCTAGATCATAAGCATCTTTACCTTGTCTTTTAAGTCCATCAAACCTTGGGCTGTTTAAATATTGAGCAGCGCCGTCATATCCTCCCCAAGTTCCTATTCCTGTTGCTTTTTGAATAGGCTCAATAAGCGGGTCAATATATTTATTAACTGTATTTTGTAATTCTACTTGGTTTTTGTTAGCCTTAGTTGCCATTTTATCCTCTGTGGTTTATCTAGAAATCAGAAGCTAATATAAAATGGTTAACAAATAGTTAACAATTATAAATAATTTAAAATTTTTTATTCTAAGTAATAATCGGTAAGTGAGATCGGCTTTAAAAGCCGTATAATTATTAGCTTTACCCCCCTTTCTTATAGGGCAATAATTTTTCATTATAAGGTTTTATCGGTAGACTTCCGGCTAGTTGATTAAAATAATTCATCTTTGACCATATATTAAAATCACCGATAATGTATATAGCTCTCTTAGCTCTGGTTAAAGCGACATTTAATATATTAGGAGTATTTGAAGCCCAGCGTATGCCCCCAATTGATTCAGGATTGCCGCCTAATATAAATATAACTATCTCCGTTTCTTTCCCTTGGAAAATATGAGTTGTTCCCACATTTAATCTCATCCACTTTTTAAACTCGGCATCATTCATAAAAAGCTCTTTATCTGCAAAGTTCTCTTTAATAACGCGTTGCAATCCCGGTTTCATACCTGTGTAAGGTGAGATAATAAAAGTTGATTTTAAATTGCAATTAATATCTCTAAGTTGCTTAATATGTCTTAAAAAATTAAGTGCTACTTCACCCTCATCTTTAGACCAATTATTTTTTATTTTTCCATTTGAAGTGACATGTGCCCATACACTATCGGATAACTTCCGATCAACCGGCATAGGCTTATTATTACTGCTGTAAATCATAAGGTTATCATAAGCAATGAAGTTAGCTATGCTGAACATAGGATCATTACACCTTCTGTGAACCCTAAGTGGTGCCCCTATCCAATAATTATTTCCTTCCAATTGTAAATTAGTACCAATGGGATTTGCTCTATCGGCCAATGTCTGAACAGATTGATTTAAGGGGTTCCAATCATCCGAAATTTTAAAATGATCTCTTAATATTATAGACATTATTTTTGGGATAGTTCTTACAGGTTCAATTTGAAGCGGGTCTCCCACTATCATTGCTCGCTTAGCTCTAAAAAGCGCACCAGCTGCCATTTGAGGAAGAGCTTGTCCGGCTTCATCTATCAGCAACCAGCCGATTGTATTACTTCCCATGCCTCTGAATAACCTGGAGAATGAAGCGAAAGTAGTTGAGACGGCAGGAATTATCAAGTGGAAAGCCTCCCAAATATGAGGTAATAAGTGCACTTTATCATAGGGCAGGTTTCCTTGAGCTATTGCTTGGCGTGCAGCCCTTAGAGTATTACTTGTCTTTTCTTTAGTATTTATAATAAAAACTTTATGTAAATTTAATGCTTCAATAAAAATTTTGGCTCTTAATTCATGCAGTTCAGGAAAGTTCCAAGGCGTTGTCTTTTGTAGTATTTTATCATCTAATGACCAATATTCATTATCGGGAAAATTATTTCCCATTTTTTCTTTAAAACTAAATATTATATTATTAATTTTTTTAAGCTCTTCTTGGCTATTTTGTTTCTCAATACTTAAAATTTCTAAGCTTTTATTTGTGCTACGTAACTCTTGCTCATTGTTATTTAATTTAGTATTTAGACTAATTTTTCTTTTTTGGGATTTAACTAATGATTTGATTTCTTGTAGGTATTCTTTCTCCCAATCTGAATTCTTTTTTCTATTGAATAAAAAATTCCATATTCGTGCAAAGAATGAAGGTCTGGTTTTTTCTATAGCAGAAATAACTTTTTCTTTTACTAATATACTACTTTCCGCGCTATCTATCTTAATTATTAATTCTTGTTTAGTTTCATTGATTGCATTTAATTGACGGGTTAAAGATTTATACTTTATTTCAATGGTCTTTAAATGTTCTTCAAGTATAACTTTAGTTTTGAGACATTCTTCAAGACCTTTTAGTTCTTCTTGAATTTTGGAAAACTTTTCAAGACAATTTAAAAAATTCTTTTTAGCTTGTTGCCAATCTTTTGCGCCAGCATCACTTTTATTTAATATAGTATTAAAATCATTAATACTCTCACCTTTAATGCGATTCGGCCAAAATTTACTGAAAAAGTCACTTACTTTTTTTGCACTGCCAAGAGGAGCGGCAGTTAAGCCCCAGCATTCTTTACCGAATATATATGATGCAACTTCAGAGAAATAATCTATTTCCCACTGATCATCAATTGCGCTCTTAATCGGAATTTCCGTTGTAATGTTTTCAACTGCCGTATTATTAGAGCCGGTTATAACAATACTATGGCCTAAGAGTTCTTCATTTAATTTCCAAACTTTATAATTATAACCTTCTATATAAAGATTCTCACTTCCTGAAAAAGCATCAGACGGAGAATTGAACGCCGCTAATTTTTTTGCTCTTAAAACAATAATATTAGCAATGACGTCCCGTAGTAGAGTAGTTTTGCCCGTACCGGGAGGGCCGTTTACCGAAAAAATTTCAGTTTTTGAATTAAAAAAAGTATTCACCGCCAGCTGTTGGCTTAATACCAATGGATGATCCCCATTGCCAGGCCAGCGGGCAGGGGCTAAATTATGCGGGGATAGTAAAGTTTGTACCAGCTTGTTTTCTGCTCTGATATCCGCTCTCGGGATAGAGGGAATTAAATTAAGGTACTCCGATAGAGCTTTGCCTATAGGCTTATTTCCCTTTATAGTATCTGAAATTAATTTTAAATCCTTGAAATAAAAGCTGTTAAAAAGGTTTAAAGATGTGCTTTCTACTTCTATTTCCTGCTCAATTTCTTCAATTAAATTTTCTTTACTCAGCTTTGGTTTAGGTTTTACTACTTTATGCGAATCTATTCTTACTTTGTTTTTTACCGTTCCCAGTAATTCTTCCCACTCCGATATTTGTTTAATTCCATTAACTAGATCTTCAAATAAATTAAAATTTATTGGAATATGATGATCCGGTTTACGCAACATAATAAATACATTATTGAGTATTTCTTTGATTTTATCTTTAATTGAATCAAAATTATTTAGCCAAATATCCGAACTAAGATCCTCCATCTTTATTAAACAACCCATAGAAGCCACATAATCCGGAATAGCAATAGAACCCTCTATAGGCTTGCCGTTAATATCAACTTCAAAGCAACACAAATATGATTCGTTGTCCGAAGGCTTATAATTAAAATCATCTATATTAGATTTGAGCAGTTCTTTTAACTTTTTAACTATTTTATCGCAATATATTTACCCCCACATAAACCGTATAGCGCCAAGTATGTGTTTCATCTTCATATTGTTCAAATTTACTTCGGTTAAGCCATGGTATTTCTTTATCACCTAATACTACTTTTAATGCTGAATCATTTTTATAAGCCGTGGGAGGAGTGAAACGCTCCACCCAAGACCAGTAGTCGATAATATTTTTGGTTTGTAATAAATTATTGCGCATCCATTTGCTCTAAACTTAAAGTTTCTTGCTCATAAAGAGATAAGCTTTACACCCACTAATAACATTTTCTTAGCAATTTGATAGCATTTTTATAATATTATTTGAAAATTTAGAGGGCTGTTATGCAATAGTTAAGAACAAAGGTGTTTTAAAGTTTTAATTTTAAATAGTAATTTTTCATTGCCCTAACATAAAAAACAGGGGATATTATTTATATAGGTAAATAAAAACAAAGTAATTTTAAGCAGATGGATGAAGCAAAGCGGATAATAGCAAAAATGATTGATAGCGGGGAATACTTTAATGATTCCAAGGAATGGTATGCCTCAAAATATTTATACTTTTATACTCAAAAAGCTTATATAGGAATTATCGCAATATTTTCCGTTATTTTTACTATAGTAATATTTAAAACAGTGATGATTGATAATATAAAAAAACTTTATCCTTTTCCCCTCTATTCGGAAGATGAGGTTAAATATTATTCAAAAATTATTCCCGTATCAAAGGGCAGTGAGCCGGTTACAATTTCAGTGGCCAGGTATTTTGCTTCCGCTTATATAAAATCACGTGAAGAATATGATTTTAAAGTAGTAAATGATAAAGAAGCATGGAAAGAACTGTTAAGACGAGTGAGGGAACTGTCTTCAAGAAAAATATTCAGTGATTATGTAGACTATATCGATACTACCACTAACCCGGATAGCCCTATAATTAAATATAAAGACAGCGTCAAGCGAATAATACAAATTCAAAATATAGAATTTCCAAAAAATTCCGTTAACCCTGAATCAGCTATAGTTTATTATAAAGCCATAGAACAAACCGATAAAGAAGAAAAAAGTTCGTTTTGGAAGGCAAGTATAACTTTTAGTATGAGTAATATTGAAAATATTATAGATAATAAGTCCGAAGTGGAATTTACTATTACTAAGTATGATAATTCGGAGCTCAAGCAAAATAATTAGTATAAATGAAATAATTAAAGCTTGCTTACAACATATGTTTTATGACATAAATATTTGAGGATTAAAATTTTACTTTATCATGAAAATTATTAGATTATTTTTACTTTTTTCACTTTGTTTGAGCATGTTAACCGCCCAAGCAAATGCAACATCTACTCCGCGCCCTATAGGTAATGAAAAAAGAATAAAGATTATAAACTATATGCCGAATACTGTGTTTAAGTTCGTCGGCCATTATTTTTATCAATCTATAATTGAATTCGGCTTAGATGAAGAGATAGATACCATTACCATGGGAACACCGACTCCTTGGCAGATTGTTCCGGCAGGTAATCGCATATTTATTAAGCCCGTAGAAGATGACGCAACCACAAATATGACGGTAATTACCAATAAAAGAATGTATTTCTTTGAAATGCATGCCCAAGATGCGAAAAGCATAAGCGATGATGAGCTATCATTTGTCGTTAAGTTTGTTTATCCTGAAGATGGTACTATAGGGGGTATTAAACAAGTTAGCTCAACCGGCGGGCCTGATTTATCCAAACCTGAATTATATAACTTTAAATATACCATAAGCGGCGATGCGAGGCTAATAGAACCGTTGTTAATATTTGATGACGGGGAGTTTACTTACTTTAAATTCAGAAATATAAATGCTGAAATCCCTGCCTTTTTCCTAGTGGATGACAAAGGTAACGAAGGCTTAATTAACTATAGAGTTTCGGGTGAGTACGTAGTGATTGAAAGGGTTGCTCCCAAGTTTACCCTGCGCCATGGCGTTGATACTTTATGTGTATTTAATGAACTTATGGAAGCTGACCTTAAGAAGAGGTAGGGGTAATTAGTTATCATGAAGCCGGCAAAAAAGTGATTATTTTACATTCGATTGTCGGCTTTTTGCCTTCTTAATATATCATAGCTTGATTTATAGTGTGCATTGTATAGTTCTAATATATTTAATATAAGCATTTATTAAATGATAGGAGGGCTTCCATATGAGGGCTAATATAATCTACTATATAATTATATTGATAACCATGTTAGGTGCACCAACATCAATTTTAGCTGAAACTAAAAATAATGATAAACCTAAATATCCTCCTTATCCTGATATATGGGGGTATGACCTTACTGATTACAAGAGAACAAAGGACACCTCATCTATCATAAGTGCTTATTTAGCACCGAGTGGTGATATAGTGTTTACTTTTCATATAGAAGATCAAACTAAAAATAATTTTGATGAAAATGATTATAATAAAAACACTTGGCTTGCGGCACTAAAATTTTTTACAGGAGAGATAGTGGAAATTGGGCTTCCAAAGAATCTTGATGCCTTTGTGGAAGACAACAAGCTAGTTAATATAGGAAGCAGGGAAATTGAGTTAAAAGATGGTACTATGATTATATATGATTATGATTCTGCCGGTCGCTTATGTCAAAGTAATAATCTGGTGCGTTCGTCACTTTTAATTGGTAAGCCAAGATCGGGAGAAGAGTGGTTGTATCGTTCTGATGATCAGGTTAAAAAATTCTCAATAATAGAAGCAATGCCTGATATATTTAGAGATTATGATAGGCAAGGAGTGGATCCCTGCCCTAGGGGAGGGAAAATTATTTATAAGCAATTATATTTTTTGCCTTCAACTTTAATAAAACTCAAGGATGATACATTTATTGCTTTTAATTCTTCAGGAAACCTCATTGTGCGTTTTAATAAGGATTTGGATACTAAATTCAAACCCCATAAGGGAATTAAGGGAATGGATATAAATAAAAATCTTTTTATAATACCTTATTCAGTAATTGAAAATATATATGACCAAGTAATAAAGGAAGAGGAATATGGAGTGCAAGGTGTACATGATAGGTTATTACTTTACTTTCAAGATGAAGAGAAAGAGAAATAAACAATAATTAATAAATGAATGAACTATGGCAAAAAATAAAAAATTTACAGGTGGAGATAATCTTTCTGGGATACATAAGAAATATCATGATATAATGATGCAAAATGAGTTGCAAGGAGGATATAAAGGATATGAACTTAGCTGGGCAGGACCTGGTAAAAGCGCTCCTTCCTTTGGTGGTAATCAAATGGACATTGGTGGTAATCAACATGCTCGTGACACGCTAAAGGACATTATTAAAAATGCTGTCAATGAGAAAGGAGAAAGTTTTTTTATTAAATCGGAGTTAGATTACATAACTACCATACTAAAAGACAAAAACTCAGAAAATTTAGTTGGTAAGTCACCAAGCCAGATTTTTGGCGATAAGGTGGAAAAAATTAACCAAGCTTTAAGTAGTAAGTACGGAATTGAAACTATAAATAAAGCATATGTTGATGAAATAGCTAATGGTGCAGATACGATAGAGAAGGTGGTGAAAAATATTAAGCACCCTGCTGCTAAAGCTTTCTATGATACTGATTTGGGTAGAACTTTACTATTTGATTATAATAATCAATATAATGGGATTAGTAAGGGAGGTCCTCTGGAAAACTATATGAACGGGAAAGAGGTAACTATGTTTACCGGTAAGAAGCTTTCCATAGCAGATAAGCAGGAATTTACCTTAGATGATCATAGACAGTTCATACTTAACTTAAAACAAGCTAATAATAATGATAAAGCTTATAAAAATACCGTCCAACGGCTTGAAAATATTGAAAAATATTTTTCTGCAAAAGATAAAATTGCCACTCTTAGCGAAAGACCGTTTGAAAGCGTTGAAGTAAAAAAAGATATAGTAATAGATAGTGAATCTTGCAAAACAATTTATAAAATTATTGCTTCTTTAAATGGAAGAATAACTTTGCCCAAAGAAGATTTAAATTACAAAATAAAATATATTGATGATCATTTTAATTTTCAAATAGCTGCTAAAGCTTTTGATCAAGAGTTAGCAGAAAAATTTAATATATGTTTTTCAAAGCATAAACTGTTGGATATTGAAAAAGCCGGAATAGAGGTTACAAGGCCTCCTATTGAAACGATTACCCCTGAAGAGTGCACAATAGCTATGCCTTATACAAACATAATTTATAAAAAAGAGGTTAACCTTAAGGATTTTTTAAATATATTTAAGCAGTGTAAGGAGATAATGGAGGATAAGATATTTGAGGCAAATTATTTATATCTATCAAAGCAATCGATACATGATGAACTATAATAAAGTTTGATTACCAAATTACAAAACCTTCAATGCTTTAAACATTATCAGTTAACTAGTAAAATATTTGTGGTAATATCTTTACCGAAAACAATTTTATCATAAGTAATGAAAACTTTTATCCACCTTAGGGCTCACTCGGATTATTCCCTCGGGATGAGTGCGGTAAAAATTAAGGAACTGGCAAAAAAATGCGTAGAATATAAATTCCCGGCGATATGTCTTGCCGATCATAAAAATTTATTCGGTGCACTTGAGTTTTCGCAAGCATGTATAAAATCAGGTGTGCAACCTATAATAGGATGTATTGTAAAAGTTGAATATGATAAAAAAACAACTCTAAACCGAAAAAGCTTAGGTGAAGTGCTGCTTATTGCTAAAAACAAGCAGGGCTACCAAAACCTTATGAAAATTGTTAGCCACTCATTTCTTAGCAGTGATAGTTTAGAAGATCCTAATATCAGTCTGGATTATTTATTGGAGAATATTGAGGGCTTAATTGCACTTACGGGCGGTAAAGAAAGTATACTCGGCAAATATGTTCTTGATAATAAATTTGAGGACGGGGCAATATTTCTTGAGCAGCTAAAGAAAAGGATTAAGGATGATTTATATATAGAAGTGCAAAGGAATGTTGATACCTATAACGAAGAGTTCGAGCAAAATATTTTAAAATATGCACAAGACTTGGAGCTAGGAATAGTTGCCACAAATGATATATATTTCCTAACCCCCCAAATGCATATAGCGCAAGATGCGTTATACTGTATAGCAGAAGCCAGAAAGCTTGAAGAGACGGAAAGGCCGAGTGTAAGCAAGGATTGCTATCTCAAAAGCACAGAAGAAATGTTTGAACTGTTTAAGGACCTCCCGGAAGCAATTGAGAACACAGTTAATATAGCAAAAAAATGTTTAGTGTATTCTGAAACCAGTAAGCCGTTACTGCCTAGTTTCTCAACTGCGAATAAGGCTAATGAAGATGAAATTTTATCCGAGTTTGCTAAAGAAGGATTGAGAAAGAGGCTTGCAAAACTACAATACACTATTGATGAAGAGGAGTATTTTAAAAGATTAGATTTTGAGCTTTCAGTAATCATTAAGATGAGATTTGCAGGATATTTCTTAATAGTTTCGGATTTTATAAAATGGAGTAAGAATAACGGAGTTCCGGTAGGTCCCGGAAGAGGATCGGGTGCCGGTTCATTGGTTGCCTGGGCAATTGACATTACTGATTTAGATCCGATAAAGTTCGGGCTTCTCTTTGAGCGGTTTTTAAATCCCGATCGAATATCGATGCCTGATTTCGACATAGATTTCTGTCAGGAAAGACGTGAAGAAGTTATAAAATACGTAAAAGAAAAGTATGGTGAAGATAGAGTTGCAAACATCATAACTTTTGGGAAGCTCCAGCCTAGGGCGGTTTTAAGGGATGTAGGCCGAGTTTTGGGAATGGATTATATGACGGTGGATAGAATCTGTAAAATGGTTCCTAATAACCCTGCTAACCCGGTTACCCTAAGCCAGGCAATTAATCTTGATCGGGATCTGCAAGGTCAAAGAGATACTAATCCGGTTATTGCAAAGTTATTATCTATTGGTTTGCAGCTTGAGGGAATGAACAGGCACGTCTCCACCCATGCCGCAGGTATTGTTATTGCAGATAGGCCTCTTGTTGAAGTTGTGCCTCTTTATAGAGACGATAATTCACCGATGCCTATAATTCAGTTTAATATGAAAGCGGCGGAAGATGCCGGCTTAGTTAAATTTGATTTTTTAGGTCTAAAGACTCTTACCGTGATTTCTTGGGCATGTGATCTGATTAATAAAAAAGAGACTGAAAACTTTGATATAGGCGAAATTTCATTAGAGGATAAAAAAACTTTTAAGCTACTCTCTAGAGGTGAAACAGTAGGTGTGTTCCAATTTGAAAGTGTTGGAATGAAAGAGACTATTAAAAAATTAAAACCGGATAAAATTGAGGATTTAATTGCTTTAGGTTCGCTTTATAGGCCGGGACCTATGGATAACATACCTAGCTATATTAATAGAAAACACGGCTATGAAAAGCCGCAATACCTTCATCCTAAATTAGAAGAAATTTTAAAAGAAACCTACGGTATTATTGTCTACCAAGAGCAGGTAATAATTATAGCGCAGGCACTCGCCGGCTACACTTTAGGTGAAGCTGACCTGTTAAGGCGGGCAATGGGCAAAAAAATCCAAGCTGAAATGGATGCCAACCGGGAAGTGTTTATTCAGGGCGCGGTAAAAAACGGAATAGGTCGAGATTTAGCGGAAGAAATATTTAATTTAATTGATAAATTCGCTAGCTATGGATTTAATAAGTCCCATGCTGCTGCTTATGCTATCATCTCATATCAAACTGCATTTTTAAAAGCTAATTATCCGCTGGAGTTTTTTACCGCCTCACTAAACTTAGAGATAGATGATGCTGATAAAATTAATTTATTTTTAAATGACGCAAGAAATTATAATATTACGATTTTGCCTCCGTCGATAAATCATTCCGAAGCTTTGTTTGTAATAGAGGATAAAGCAATCAGATACGGGTTATCTGCAATTAAAAATGTGGGTAGAAAAGCAGTTGAGGAAATAATAAAGATTAGAAAAGAAGAAGGAGAATTTAAGGATCTGGAAGATTTTTTAATTAAAGCTGGCTTGCGTAATCTTAATAAAAGGATGTTGGAAGGCTTGTCTAAAGCCGGGGCATTCGATTGCTTTAACACCAACCGAAATAGTATATTTAAAAGTGTCGAAAAAATCATTAGCTGGACTTCCATGCAGGAAGAGAATGCATCCACAAAGCAGGCAAGTTTATTTGAAGATATAGATATCGCCTACCAAAAAATATTTCTGGAAAATGTAGAGCAGTGGAATACCAAACAAACTTTAGAAGCTGAATTTGAAGCTTTCGGTTTTTATCTTTCTTCTCACCCGATTGAAGAATATGCAGTAAAATTAAGAAAAATGAATATTACTTTCGCCTGTGAAATTGATAGTAGGGTAGGGAGTAAATCTTCTAAATTAAATTTTGCAGGTGTAATAACTTCTAAAAAAATTAAGTCTTCAGCAAGAGGCAAATTTGCCTTTATCCAACTCTCGGATAAGACCGGTTTATTTGACGTTTCAATTTTTGATGAAAAACAATTAGTTCAATATAATGAAGAAGGATTATTGGAGGTCGGGAAGGTAGTATTTATAGTCGCTGATGCGAAAAAAGATAATACAGGTTTAAGGATTATCATTGATAGTATGTCATATATTGAAGATGCTTTAAAAGATGTGAAAACTACTTTAAAAATTACCATTAAAGATAGAGAGGCTATAAATATAATAAAAGATAGTATTACGGAAATAGGCATACCTATTAAACTTGCAGTATGTATTGATGGTGAAGGTGAAGTGTTTTTTAAAAATAACAAACCTATCTTTATTGATAGAGAAAAAATTTCTATGCTGAAAAATTCAAGTGCTTTAGAAATTAAAGAGGAATAGCCTAAAATGAAAAATCGGGTGGATAATATTTATTTCATACTTGTTGAGCCGCAGATGGGAGAAAACATCGGGGCAGTTGCCAGAGTAATAAGTAATTTCGGTTTTACCAAACTTAGGATTGTCTCACCGCGTGACGGTTGGCCGAATGTTAAAGCAAGGGAGCTTGCCGCACACGGCAAATTTATTATAGAGAGTGCAGAAGTCTTTAATAACTTAAATGAAGCAATTGAGGATCTTAATTTTATAGTTGCTACTTCAGCACAAAAAAGAGATATGCAAAAAGAAGTTTGTAAGTCCGAAGACCTACCGATTATGGTAGGTAATAATATCGCCCGAAATGGTGGTAAAGTTGGTATTCTGCTAGGTAGGGAAAGAAGCGGGCTCACTAATGAAGAAGTTGTATGTGCGGATATTTTTTGCTCTATAGAAACTTCCGCAATAAATAGCTCGTTAAATATTGCGCAAGCTGCCTGTGTTATTGCTTATGAGCTTTCTATCCCGCTTCTGAATGAAATAAAAACTAGCTCGGAAGTACAAGGCCTAGCTAATAAGGCAGAACTGGAATATTTTTTCCGGCATTTAAAACAAGAGCTTGATAAAAAAGATTTCTTTAAAGCGAAGGAAAAGGAGCAAAGAATGTTCCAAAATATTAGAAATACTTTTATAAAAGCCAAGATGACGGAGCAAGAAGTAAGAACCATGCGAGGAATTATAAAAGCTCTTACTTCTGAGAGTAATCTAAGAAATTAAAGTAGAAATTAATACCTATATATTTTTAAAGCAATATTCGGGCTTTCTATTTGATTAACTAATTCAATTTGACTATATTCAAATTAGAATAAATATATAGCTTATAATTGAATAATTTCGTGCCCTTAATCCTTTTTAAATATATAGCAAAGAAAAACATTACTTACTTTCTGGTTATACTTCTTATTGTTTCAATAATGATGCTGATTTTTGATTTTATGGAGTTAGTAAAAATCTCATATAATATTGATTTAAGTATGAGTATGATTTTCAAGTTAGCGACTTTAAGAAATTATTATCATGTTGAAAAGACTTTCCCTTTTATATTTATACTTACTACTATTTTAACTTATGCGAATCTTACCAAATCTTCCGAGCTTATAGTTGCAAGATCGTACGGCATGTCAGTTTGGCAATTTATATTTCCTGCAGTAACCGTTGCTTTCGTTTTCGGGGTAATAAACGTTCTTTTTTTAAACCCTATAGGCAGTAGTATGCTAGGAAAATTTGAACGGCTAGAAGCCATACATTTGAAAGGTCACTCAAGCACAATTGCTATATCTAAAAACGGGCTATGGTTAAAAGAAGCTTATAAAAAAGGAAATACAATTATTCATGCTATGAGGGTATCCCAAGAAACTAAGGAACTATTTGAGGTTACCTTCTTTCTGGCTGATAAAAATTATAAGTTTTTAACCAGGATTTATGCTAATTCAGCTAAGCTGGAAGACGGCAAATCATGGCTTCTATCAGATGTAGACATATCTAATGCGGATTATTCGTTTGAGCATAAGGATACATATCTAATGCCTACCAAAATCAGCTTTTTACAAATTCAGGAAAGTGTAATATCTCCGGATACTATTTCAATTTATAATTTACCTGCCTTTATAAAAACTACACAGGAATCAGGTTTTTCAACCCTTAGACATTTAAATTATTTGTTCAAAATTGTAGTATCTCCGTTCTTTTATCTTTCAATGGTATTGATTGGGCTTGTTTTTGCTACTAAATCTTCAAGAAGCGGAAGGGTAGGGATTTTTATGTTTTTAGGTATTATGGTTGGGTTTTTAATTTATTTCTTATCAGATATTATAAATGCAATCGGTATTGCAGGGAACATACCGGTTATATTTTCTGCTATTGCTCCGACTTTAATATGCTTTACAATTGGACTTTATCTTGTGTTACACTATGAAGACGGGTAAAAATAGAAATGTAGTTGGAAAATAAATTGGTTTTGACAAAATAATGAGGGAAAATTTTATGGCACAAAATGATTTAGGAAATAATGAGCTTATAATTGAGCAATTAACACTCAAGACTAACGATAAAAATTTAAAACAGTTCATAAAAATCCTTTATTCCAGCTTGCCGTACGATGAATTATCTTTATTTGAAACTGATTATTTATTTAAGGCCGCCGCCTCAACTTTTAGGTTGATGCAAAGCAAAAAAGATGAAGAAACAAAACTCCATATATACAAACCTAATAAGGATAAAGAGCAAATTATCCTGGAAGTGATAAATAAAGATATACCATTTTTAGTTGATTCAATCAGCAACCAATTAAAAATTGAAGATTTTGATATTCACTTGATCACTCACCAGGCGGTAATGATTGCAAGGGAAGAAGACGGGCATTTTATAAGCTTTTCAGAAAGCAAAACCAGCAGCAAAGAATCAATAATACAATTCCATATCTCTAAATGGTGTGGAGATGAATATCTTGCCTCATTTTATCATATAATTGAGCAAGTTCTAGAATGTGTTAATCTTGCCGTTAATGATTGGCAACCGATGCGTAAAAAAATGGAGGATGCTAAGAAGCTGATTGAAAATTATAAATTAAGCAAAGATCCCGAGTTAAAAGAAGAGAATATCAAGTTTCTAAACTGGTTAATTAACGGAAATTTCGTATTTGTCGGTTGCTATGAGTCTAAGATTATAAATTCTTCGGTAATCCCTGAGAAAGATAGTGTTATGGGAGGGTTAAAAAATAAAGCTTATTATTTGGAAGAATCTCATTTTGATGGTCAATATGAATCCGAAGATGTTTTATTTATTACAAAATGGGATGGACGCTCGCTTGTGCACCGAACCTCTCATATGGATCATGTAATAATTAAAGAATTTAATGATAAAGGAAAATGTATCCGTACCCTTGATTTTTTAGGCTTTTTTACTTCTTCGGTTTATTACCAATCCGTAAAAACCATCCCGCTTATCAGAAAAAAAGTTTTTAACGTAATTGAAAAATACGGGTACCCGGAATATAGCCATAATTGTAAAGAGCTGGTGACCGCACTTGAAAATTTCCCGAGAGGGGAATTAATACAAATGCATGAAGATGAGCTTTTAGAGACGGCAAAAGGAATAGTTTCATTAGCACTGATGCCGAAAGTTAAGCTGTTTGTAAGGCAGGATACTTCCAAAAAATTTATTACCTGCTTAATTTTTATTCCAAAATCAAGATTTAGTACGGAAGTAAGAGAAACGATTGAAAGTATGCTTTGCAATGTCTTTAACGGAGTGATCTCCAGTCAGCATGTAAACATTAGTGAGTCGCAGCTTGCAAATCTGCAAATAACTTTAAAAACCGAACCGAATAATATTCCCCGATATGATGTTACTGAGATAGAAGAAAGTATAGTAAAAGCCATTAGTGTCTGGGGTGATTATTTATTGCATGCATTAGGACAAAAATATTCCCGCAAAGATGCAAAAGCTAAATATTTAATATATAAGGATGCCTTTGATATTAAATATACTTCAAGTTTTACCGCTAAAGAAGCAGTAAATGATATTGAGATAATAGAAGCTTCATTGCAGGATAATACGGTAAAATTTAATCTTTATGAGCATGAGGAATCGGATAAACGAGTACTTCAGCTAAAAATATTTTCTCCCGATGAAAGATTGGCACTGTCATCTACCTTGCCTATTTTAGAGCATATAGGTTTCTTTGCCTCTGATGTATTAACATTTAAAGTTTCATTAAAAGATTTAGGAGCGGTTAGAGAATTTTATATTCATCACTTTAGGCTTCAATTCAAGCTATCTGAATTCAATTTAACCAATGAATTTAAAGACAATATAGAAATAGCATTAAATAAAATATGGGATCAAAGCATTGAAGATGATAGGTTTAATAGCTTAATATTATTCAGTAACCTTAACTGGCGCCAGGCTAACCTTCTTAGAGCATATTCAAAATATTTAAAGCAAATCAACTTTCAGTTCACTTTAGAATATGTTGTAGATGCATTGGTAAATAATTATGAACTTACTAAGTTATTAGTTGAGTTGTTCGAGCTAAGATTTAATCCAAATAGAGAGAGAAGTGAAGCAGATATAAATAAACTAATTGCTCACATTAATGAAAAACTTGCCGCGGTAAAAAGCATTACTGAAGATAAGGTTATCAAAACCTTCTTAAATATAATACAAGCAACTAAAAGAACTAATTACTTCCAAACCTATGAAAATAATCAGTATAAAGATTATTTATCACTAAAAATTGCTTCATCAGAAGTTATGGATATTCCACTGCCTAAACCTTATGCAGAAATCTTTGTATTTTCAAAAAGGGTTGAAGCCGTGCATTTAAGGGGAGGTAAAGTAGCAAGGGGAGGATTAAGATGGTCTGACCGCTCGGAAGATTTTAGAACTGAAGTCTTAGGACTTATGAAGGCTCAAATGACAAAAAATGCCGTAATAGTTCCTGTCGGCTCTAAGGGCGGTTTTGTGCTTAAAAGTACTACACTTAACATGAGCAGAGAAGAAGTATTTCAAGAGGCAATTGATTGCTATAAAACTTTCTTAAGCGGTTTATTGGATGTTACTGATAATATAGTGGATGGAAAGGTAGTAGCGCCTAAGGATGTAGTAAGATTTGATGATGAAGACCCTTATCTTGTGGTCGCAGCAGATAAAGGTACGGCAACATTCTCCGATCATGCCAATGAAGTTTCTTTAAAATATAATTTTTGGCTTGGCGATGCTTTTGCTTCGGGGGGATCTGCGGGGTATGACCATAAAAAGCTGGGTATCACGGCTAAGGGTGCATGGGTATCGGTTGAAAGACATTTTAGAGAACTGGGAATGGATATTGAAAAAGATCCGTTTACTGTGGTTGGAATCGGGGATATGTCGGGGGACGTATTCGGGAATGGAATGCTGCTGTCCCAAAATATTAAATTAATTGCGGCATTTAATCACATACACATTTTTATTGATCCGAATCCTGAACCTGAAGCGAGTTTTAAAGAAAGAGAAAGATTATTTTATTTACCTCGCTCCCAGTGGTCGGACTATAATGCTAAGCTGATCTCGGAAGGAGGGGGGATATTTAGTAGAACGGATAAAGCAATTAAATTATCTTCACAAATTAAACAAGTATTAGATATTACGGAAGATTTATTATCACCCGATGCATTAATTAAAGCTATTTTGGAAGCGCCAGTTGATTTGTTGTGGAACGGAGGAATCGGTACTTATGTGAAGGCTACCAGCCAAACGAATGATAAAATCGGTGATAAGGCTAACGATAATTTAAGAGTTAACGGTAAGGACTTAAGATGTAAAGTGATTGGTGAAGGCGGAAATTTAGGTTTCACCCAATTAGGGAGAATAGAATATGCTAAAGGAGGCGGGAAAATTAATACCGACTTTATTGATAATTCGGCAGGTGTAGATTGTTCGGATCATGAAGTAAATATTAAGATAGCTTTCTCTGAAGCTTTAAATAACTCTAAAATTACTTTAGAGGAAAGAAATATTATTCTTGACCAAATGAAGGATGAAGTTTCTGAGCTGGTTTTACAGGATAACATGAAACAAACTCAGATTATCAGCATTGAAGAAGAGAGAGGGAATGAAAATTTAGATCAGCATGCATGGCTGATCAAGCGTCTGGAGTCTAAGAAAGAATTGGATAGAGACATAGAGTTTTTACCTTCTATAGAGCGGATATCTACCTTAAAAGCTGAGGGCGGTAAACTGACAAGACCTGAAATTTCCGTACTTGTAGCTTATTCTAAAAACTCAATTTTTAATATGCTTTCTGAATATGATTTTTTGAAAGATAAGTTCTTTTATAAATATTTGCTTAAGTATTTCCCAACAGTGCTAAGAGAAAAATCGAAAGATTTAATTATAGAGCATAAGCTCAAAAACCAAATCGTTGCAACCATGATGACCAATGATTTCGTAAATATGCTCGGCTGTTGTTATTTTCACCAACTATTGGATGATACAAGTCATGACCCCGAAGACTTAGTTAAAGCATTTACCGCTATACGAGAAATATTTGATATTTCAAAATATTGGAAATTGGTAGAAGATTTAACCGGAAATGTACCTCCGCATATTAAAATATTGCTTTTCAAAGAGCTGCAAACCTTACTTAAAAGGAATATCAGTTGGTTTTTAAGACATAATCACTCATTGAATAATTTAGATGATATGGTGAAAAAATATAAAGACGGTGTAGATCAAATATTATCTAATTATAATGAGTTGGTTTCAAATACTTTACTTTCTGAAATTGAGTTGTTTACTCATATGTTTGAAGGGTATGATATACCTTTAGAGCTTATGAATGGTATTATTGCACTTAAGGCGGCAGTTTCCGCATGTGATATAGTGGTTATCGCCGATATTGTAAAAGAGAATGTGCTTAAAGTCGCTAAGGCATTTTATTTGCTGGGTGAAAAAATGCACCTAAACTGGATGCTGTCTCAGGCAAAAAAATATACTTCAAATCAGTACATCGAAAATGTTGCTTTAAGGTCAATTGTTAGCGAAATTGAAGATATACATATGGAGCTGACTAAGAAGGAAATATTACTGCAAAAAGAAACCGTTAAAGTAATTGATGATAGCGTTGAAGCGTGCTGTTTAGTTAAGACCTCGGATAAGGAGCAATATAACCAATTTATTTCCGAGCTTAAAGCCAGTCATTCAGATTCTTGGGTATCATTATTAATTATCGCGGTAAGACGAGTTAAGGAGTTAATGAATGCCTAGCAAAAAAGAAGTAAATTTTTATAAGATTCCGGAAGCTAATTTTTTTAAAATATTGCCGAAGCTATTAGAAAGCATAGTAGCGAGAGGAAACAAAATTGTGTTGCTTGCTGCAAATGATGAGCAAATAAGTTTATTAGATGATTTATTATGGGTCTATAGCCAGCTTTCTTTTCTGCCTCATGCCACTTATAAAGATGAGCTAAGAGAAGGAAACCCTATATATATAACTACTTCTGAACAGGATAACATTACAAAAGCAAATTTTATTGCGATTGTTGCAGAAAATTATATTCCTTCCAACCTTAATAATTATGAAAAATATTTGTTTTTTTATAATGAAAAAATCCTCAATTCAACTAAAGATAAGTTAAAGAAAATTAATGAGATGGGTGGAGTATGTAATTTTATTACCCAAGATGAAAAAGGTCAGTGGATAAAATCAGGGAGCTTATTATGAGTAGAATAATGTTATTTTTATTACCTGCTGTGTTGCCGCTATTATTATATATTGTGTCATTTATTTATAGTAATAGAAAAGCATTAAGATACGGCAATAAACAGCCCAAGTTTTTTTCAAAAGATTTATTTAAAGCTTTTATAACCGCTATGGTAATTGCCCTAATATGCTTTTGTATATTTATCTTCACTAATTTTTACTACCAAACTGATGGTTTATATATTCCGGCAAAAATTGTGAATGGTGAGCTTGTAAAAGGACATAATAATTAAATACGTCTTAATTTCCCGTCAGGACTTGACTTCAACTTGAAGTTTGCCTTTCTTCTGTTCAATAAAGATGTAAAAGCTGGCTAAAGCTATGACGCAAGCTCCAATTATTAAATGTGAGCCGGGATATATATTATATATTAAATAGGAAGCAATACCCATGAAGATCAATCGGCAATAACTAAACGGCATCAGAACCGTAATTGGGGCAAATTTATAGGAGAGAAATAATACAGTAACATTGGTAACTCCTATAACGCTGATAATTGAAGCATCAAATATGTCAATCATTTCTACCGGTTGCCAGTAATATAGGGCAAAGGGAAAGCTTATTATGGATGACCACATAAATGTATAAAATGTCTGAAGCATATAATGTTCGGTAGTCGTTTGTTTTTTACAGGTTATGTCATATCCTGCCCACATAAGAGTGGAAGCAAAAGCAATAATCAGCCCCTCAACTTTAAATTCATAAATGTTGGGTTTAAGAATGATAAACATTCCGATTAAGCTAACTAAAATTGCCCCTGCACATTTTAAGTTTAATTTTTCCCCGCAAAAAATAGTAGCAAGTAGGGTAGTCCAAATAGGAACCATATAGCTTATCGCACTTGCTTCATTAAGCCCGAGTAAGTGTAATGCTTTGACCCATAACACAAGAGCAACGAAATTTAAAACAGCACGTAGAATATAAGCTGCTAACACTTTAGGGCTTAATGAAAAGCTTATATTTTGTTTAATTATAAGGAGGTATAAAAAAGCTATAAAGCAGCCGAAAAATACTCTCAGGAATGAGATTTGTATAACATGTAACTTGCTGCCTAAGGTAACCATTAATACCGACATAATGGTAAATAAAAATAAATTGCAGAATTTTAAGCTAATAGCAAGGTTGTAATTTTTTTTCATAAATAATTATATAACCTGTTATCTTATATGCTCTTTATAAATATAAAATATTTAATATCCATTATAATTTTTCACTAAAGTTATAATGCTATCTAGCCTGCATGATATATAAGGAAATAAGGATCATCAGAAACAGAAACTCTAACATCTTTTACTGATCTGCCCGGGCAACATGTTACTCCCCCGTTGGTGAAAAGTTGGTTTCCATTCCAGATTAGTATATCCTTAAGTCGTATACTGGAGCCTAAGTCAAAAATTACATATTGAGGGGAACGTGTGTTTTGGGTTACCCAGTTGCTATATTTATATTGACCATTGGTAATAAAATCTCCTGGAGAAGCAAGGGTTGCGCTGGAGGTAACAGATGTATCCAATAGACCGAGACCTTGATATGGTTGGTCATTAACCGTATTGGCATTATCGACATATAGATTACTCGAGGTCATAAATATACCGGGTATAATGATGTTATTCGCAAGATTTCGAAATCTTACCTCGGAAAGGAAATATACATCCTGTCTTGAATCTTGCCCACTGCTTGGTGTTTGATTGGAAAGAAGTGAGAGTTTAACATATCTACCATAAGTATTATTTAAAGGTATAATATCAGCCGGTTGGTTAGTTTGCGCAGGTGTTAATGTCGCCGTTGTTGTATAAAAAGCTTTGCAAACGGGTTCTGAGCTAATATGTTCTTTAGGGATGGTAGAGAGAAAACTATTTGGAATTACTGAAATTGAACTATCTCCCGGTTTTTTCCATCCAATATATAAAAAACCACCGGCTATACTATTTCTATGCCAAACTTCAAAATAATAACTTTTGCCTCCGGTCAAGCTTACTGTTCCAGTTTGCGATGCATACTGTGTCCAATTCTGTGCAGAATTACCCGGGCTTGGTTTATAAAGAGTAGCTATTCTGTTTAACCTATTTGAAGTACTGCCGTCGGATAACCAAAATGTTGCATCGTCATCACTTGAAAGATAAAATGTATGAGGATTAGTTCCAGCAGTAGTTGGGGTTATATAACCGAATAATTTTTCAATATAATATTGAGTGCTTTGATACCCGCTATCTGGTAAGGAGAGTGCTGATCTTGAATACTTATAAGTTGGGTTTAAAATAAAGTTTGAATTCTCAAAGCCTGACAATAGATTAATAGAGCCAGTAGATGTATTTTTCCAATATTGAACGGACGCATTACCATTAGCACTAAGAGTTGCATCATAATCTGAAATAGTAATATTTGAGATAGCCATGTAAGCACTATAAGGCGAGCCATTTGTAGAAATAGTAAAATACAATTCTTTAAATAAATAATCACCTCCTGGAATAAGAGGTGAAAAACTACTTCCTATACTTGAAGCAGTATAAGTAGCAGCTGATGAGGTTGAGAAAGTAACGATTGTAGACTCTACAATAGTTGTTGGTGCAGCTGTGGTTGCGTATTTGAGGTTTAATCTAATAGTAGCATTAGTTGTAGCCATAGCATTAATTTTAAACCTTAAGATTGCAGAGCCCTTCCTATTAAGCTGAAGATTGTTAATATCTAGAGAAGGAGGAGTTGTATTTGATGAAATAACCAAATTTTCTTCTCTATTTAAAACAGTCCTTACCGCATTTTGCCAATTTAGGGGAGCTGCGCTATCAACACATTGATTGGTAAGGCAGTTAAGGCTATTGGTTTTTATAAAACAATCGTTAATAAAATCGGTTTTATTTTTATATACTAATATATCATCCGAGCTTGTAGTATTATTTGCTATTTGATAGATTCCATTATCAAGTCCCGATCCGCATGTGCCTCCGTAACATTCTGAATTCTCTTGCTCAATCGGTAAGCTCGCAGGAGGATAAGCATTTCTATTTGAAGAATAAGCATTATATGCACCGTAGCCATTAGCACCTCTGCTGATTATAACATATGCGGCATTATCTCCTATTGCTGTGCCGCTTGCATTGTTGACTACTATGGCAGCATCTCTAATTATGTAGTTAACTAAGTTATCCTCATTATAACTCTTATATAAATATGGTGAAGGCGAGTATTCTAATTTATTTCCCCAGCCGTCAATCATATATTCATCAGGTAGTCCCAAAGTTCTGGTAGGTATAGCGCCTAAAAATAATCTCATCATAGTGGAGGATTCTACTATATTAGGAGCATTACATATAAAATAAGTATCAGCAGTCCTTGACTCTGTACCATAAATAGAGCTTGAAGGGGTAGCAGTCGGTGAAGCCGGGCAGGGAAGCCTGCCGTTCATAGCAGCAAATCTTGTAAGGGCATCATTTATGGCATTCATTTTATTTATAGTAATTTGCTTTCTATCAACATTGCTTTGAGAAGCGCGGAAGCCTACGGATGCGGCAGCGAAAAGAGAAATAAGTACAATTCCTACCGAAACCATCATTAAGGTAAACCCTCTTTGCTCTCTCATACAATAAACTCTGTGAATAAAATACTATTTACAATATAACATATTTATTACAAATAAGTAAAACATAATGATAAACAAGGGGTTTGATAAAAGAGCTCTCTGATTACCTATTTAATAGTTTCAAAGAGCCCTTAAAATAATTAGATATGTATGGATCTGGAAAAAGCATTAAGGGTAGATTCATGCATCATTTCCGATAAGGTAGGATGGGCGAAAATAGTGTGCATTATATCAAGCTCAGTACCTTCCATATTTTTAACTAAGCCGAAACCTTGGATCATTTCTGTTACCTCAGCACCAACCATATGCGCGCCGATCAGTTCACCAGTTTTTGCGCAGAAAATAGTTTTAATTAAACCTTCGGTCTCTCCGATTGCCATGGCTTTACCGTTACCGAAGTAAGGGAACCTGCCTACTTTAATTTCTAAACCTTTCTCTTTGGCTTTCTCCTCTGTAAGCCCGATACTTGCTATTTGCGGATAGCAATATGTGCAGCCCGGAATATTTTCTAGTTTTAAGGGATGGATATCTTTAAGGCCTGCTATCTTTTCTACACAGATAATCCCTTCATGGCTCGCTTTATGCGCAAGCCACGGGGGTGAAGTTACATCACCGATCGCATATATGCCAGGCTCATCGGTTTCCAGATAAGGATTAGTTTTTATAAAGCCTCTATCCAGCTGCACTTTAGTGTTTTCAAGACCGATATTTTCGACATTCGCTACGATTCCGACTGCTGAGATGATTCTGTCGGCTTCTAAAGTTTTAATCTTGCCGTCCGCCTCATAACTAATCTCTATGCCGACTTTTTTCTTAGTGACTTTATTTACATGAGCGTTAGTGATCAGTTTCATGCCCCGCTTTTCAAAAGCTTTATGAGCAAGTTGTGAAATTTCATAATCTTCATGCGGAAGGATATGAGGGCTGCGTTCTAAAACAGTGACTTCCACTCCAAACATATTATAGAAACTTGCAAATTCTATTCCGATTGCACCGCTGCCGATAATTATAAGAGATTTAGGTAAGTTTTTAGGAGTCATCGCTTCTTTATATGACCAAATATGTTCGCCGTCGGGTTCTATCCCGGGTAATACCCTAGCTCTGGCTCCGGTTGCAATAATAATATGTTTTGCATTTATCTCGTTAACTTTCTTTCCTTCATTTTCTATGAGCACGGTTTTAGATTTAGTAACTTTACCATGTCCTTCAAAAACTTCTACTTTGTTTTTCTTAAGTAAGTGCTTAATACCGCTGCTAAGTTTTTCGGCAGTTGCTCTTGAGCGTGCTATGATTTTTTCAAAGTCAAAACTTATTCCTTTAACTTTAATACCAAATTCTTCGGCATGCTGAACAAGATGATAAACTTCAGCGGATTTAAGCAATGCTTTAGTTGGGATACAACCCCAGTTTAAGCAAATACCACCTAAGTGCTTACGCTCTACCAGTGCAGTTTTTAATCCCAGTTGAGCTGCCCTTATAGCAGCCACATATCCGCCCGGTCCGCCACCGATTACCACAATATCAAAATTCATATATTCCCTCTTGCCCTTAAATTAATATTAAACCAGCATTAAACCCGGGCACTCTATAAAGTTTTTAAATTTATTTAAAAATTCAGCTCCAAGTGCTCCGTCAACAATTCTGTGATCACATGATAAGGTAACGCTTACCATATTTACTACTTTTATTTCGCCGTTTATAACTGCCGCTCTCTCTTCTCCGGCACCGATCGCAAGAATCGCTGATTGAGGGGGGTTAACGATAGCATTGAAATTTTTAATCCCAAACATGCCAAGGTTAGTAATACTAAATCCGCCGCCTTGAAATTCTTCCGGTCTTAGCTGGTTAGCTTTAGCTCTTTTAGCAAGTTCTTTCATCTCATTAGAGATCATACTTAAAGATTTTTGATCTGCATTTTTGATTATCGGGGTAATTAACCCTTCATCAATTGCAACTGCTATTGAAACATCTACATTGTTGTAAAATTTAATTTCTTCATCAGTATATGAAGCATTTACTTGCGGTGTATCGCGAAGAGCGTTTGCTACGGCTTTGATCATAATATCGTTTACTGAGATTTTATATCTCGGAGTGCCATCAACTTTAACGGATTTATTGTTCATTTCTTCTCTTAAGCTTAAAAGCTTATCTATATTGCAATCTATAGTCAGATAGAAATGCGGAATGGTTTGTTTGGATTCTACCAGTCTCTTAGCAATAATTTTGCGCATCTGGCTTAACGGAGTTAATGAAAATTCCTGAGAATTTCTGCCGAAAGTAGAGCAAGTAGCTTTAAAGACAGGCTGGGGTGTAGGTTCTGCGTTTAACACATCCGCTTTGATAATCCGGCCGTGAGGGCCGGTGCCGCTAAGAGTGCTAAGATCGATATTTTCCAGCTGAGCTATACGCTTAGCAAGAGGGCTTGCAAAAACTCTAGCTTGATTTGTACTATTTGGTGTATGAATAGAAGATGGTTCGGGTTTTGTATTTTGTTCTTGTTTGGTCGGTTCTGCACTAGCGATTTTGTTCTGATCAGAGCTACCATTCTTTTTCAATATTTTTTCAATCGCCGAGTGATCTTCTCCGCTTTCAAGCAAAACAGCAATAAGCTGATTAACTTTAACCCCTTCACTTTTATCCGCGACAAGTATTTTACCAATAATACCTTTATCAACAGCTTCAACTTCCATTATTGCTTTGTCAGTCTCGATTTCTGCGATAACATCTCCGGGTTTTACTGTGTCCCCTTCTTTTTTTAGCCATTTAGCAAGATTTCCCTCCGTCATAGTCGGAGAAAGTGCTGGCATTAAAATTTCAATTGCCATTAATTCCTCAAAAACAAAATTATGCTTACGCATTGTTATAAAGTTTTAATATAATATTTTAAGATTAAAGGTGCAATATTAAATAGAGTTTAATGAGATACTTTTCCTTTGTGTTGTTGATGGAAAAAATATCCCATAGCAATTAAGATGATTATAACACCGATCAGTGCATGTTTACTGATTGTATCTTCAAAAAATATGTACATTCCGAATTCTATGAATAAAACTTTTGAAAATGTAAACGGCATTAAAATTACTATAGGGGTAGTCTTGTATGCGGAAAAAAGAGTAATACTGCTAAAAATAGTAAGAAGAGCTAGCACGGGTATAGTGCAGAGTTCATCGTAAGTAATCGGCTTCCAAATAAAGAGTGCAATCGGCAAGCTTAATATTACGGTAAATAAAAAGGTATAAAAAGTTTGAGCAACTATATCTTCTGAGGATTGAAGTTTGCAGATAATATTATAACACGACCACATAAATGTAGCAAATACCCCTATTGTAGTACCGTCGTTTAAATTAACGGTATAATCTGAAGAAATTATAATATAGACTCCAAAGCTGCTGATAAGTAAGATGATAAATGATTTTAAACTTAGTTTTTCATTACAAAATAAAACTGCAAGTATAGTAGTAAAAATCGGAGTCATATAATCAATACTGTAAGCTTCGTTAAGTGAAATATATTTTAACGCTTCCACCCAACTTACCATTCCTATTATATTGTATAAAGCTCTATAGAAATATAATTTATATGATCTAATCTTTAATCTCGCTTCTTTTACCGTTAAAAGCCAAGGAAGCATTATAGCGAGACCTGTAACCGAAATTAAAAAAAATATTTGAAATGCGGGGATAGAGGTTTTTAATGATAAAAACAATAGTGAAGTACTGGTAAAAAACAGTAAATTAAGCAGCTTTAAACTGATGCCGAAATTATAATTTCTTACCATTATTTCTGATCGTCATTTTTAGGTTTGAAGCTATTAACGATATCTTCTAAGCGCTCTATATCCTTATCATCAAGCCCATTTAAGTTATTCTCCTTATTAAGATGATTTCTATATAACTCAAGTAGAGACCTTAAATTACTAATCTCAATTTCTTCATCGGATTTCGTTAAGTAATCTCTAGTTTTAATATCTTCAAAATGTTTTTGCTCATTTTTAGAAAGCGATTTTAACATAACCCCTTTGGCATAAGAAATGAATCTCTCGTCTTTGCTTTTTTTGGCAAGTTTTTGATAAGATATATCTAGTTTTTCATTAAAATCTTCTGACGTAAATGTAAGTAAAAGCTGTTTCCCGAATTTTAATAAATCATAAGTTTGAGCATTCTTCAGCCAATTAGGTGCTACTTTTGCTTCGTCTTTAACTTCCGTGCCGTTTATTAAGCTTATACCGATTGATAAAAAGAAGTAGAAAAATGAAGCAATCAAAAACCCTCTGAAAAATCCAAAAAAAGCTCCCAAAGTACTATCGACAAATTTTGAACCGAATATTTTAACTGAACTGATTAGGCCATTTAATATAGCAAAAAATATCAGGAAAAATATCATTAAACCACCATACCCTATTGCCGTAAGGACTACCTCATTCGAAATCTTATCAGCAAGAACTTCTTTTAGATGAGGATAAGTTAAATCAGTTAAATATATAGAAAGAATCCAGCCGGTTAAAGATAATACCGAACCGATCAGTCCTCTGAAAATTGCAAATATAGTTGAAAGAGCAACAATGGTTATCACTGCTATGTCTAATAAATTAAATTCGTTAAAGTTCATAAAGTTATTCTAAAATAATTTTTCTTAATTCATTAATGTGAGATAACGAAATTTGCTCAATCTGGCAAGTAATGTTTTTATTTGATTTAGGAAGTATTGCTTTATTAAATCCTAATTTATACGCCTCATTAAGCCTTGCTTCAAGGTGAGAAATTTGTCTTAATTCTCCAGAGAGCCCAACTTCCCCGATGAAGACTATATCTCCGGGGATAGGCAGGTTGGAAGCTGCGGAAATTAAAGCAGCCGCTACAGCTAAATCCGCGCCCGGTTCCGTAATTTTCAGCCCGCCTGTAACATTCAGATAAACTTCCTTATCAAGTAAATTTAATCCGAACCTTGAATTTAAAATTGCTATCATCATGTTTAGGCGATTTAAATCCCATCCTATTGCAGCTCTTCTCGGTGTTGCCAAGAATGAAGGAACAATTAATGCTTGGATTTCAAGTAAGATCGGTCTACTGCCTTCTATGCACGGATAAATTGTTGAGCCGCTTATATCTTGTGTCCTATGGGGTAAAAATATTGAGGACGGGTTGGTTACTTCAGATAACCCTTCTTTAGTCATTTCAAAGATCCCGATTTCATTAGCTGCACCAAATCTATTTTTAACTGAGCGGATAATACGGAACTCATTTGAAGTATCGCCTTCAAAATAAAGTACGGTATCTACCATATGCTCAAGAACTTTAGGCCCTGCTATTTGGCCTTCTTTAGTAACATGACCTACAAGGATTATTGATATCCCTTTACTTTTAGCCACTCTAATAAGTTCAAACGCACACGCTCTAACTTGACTTACCGTGCCCGGAGCTGATTCTATATCTTCATGGTAGAGGGTTTGAATGGAGTCAATAATTACTAAGCTTAAATCTGAAGAGCTTTCTAATGTTCTGATAATATCCTTTAAGTTAGTAGTAATTGCAACCCTAACGTTGTTATCGGTAGTATTAAGCCTTCGGGAACGGAGCTTAATTTGTTCTAAAGATTCCTCGCCGCTGATATATAAACTTTTATTACCGTTAAATCCTAATTTATTTGCTACCTGTAGCAAAATAGTTGATTTACCGATTCCCGGGTCACCGCCAAGTAGAGTGATAGAGCCCGCAACTAAGCCGCCTCCAAGTACTCTATCGAGTTCTTCAATGCCGACTTGAAGTCTAATTATATGCTCGTTGCTTTCATTCAATCCGAAAATTTCTAAACTTGTTCCTCTTTGTTTTGCAGTAGTTTTTTTGCTAAAAGGGGAAGCGACCGAGTTTTCAGCTACTAGTGTGTTCCAGTTATTACACTCGTCACATTTGCCTTGCCACTTTTTATACTGAGCTCCGCAGTTTTGGCAGGCATATAACTCTTTTAGCTTCGTCATATACATTATTAAAATAAAAACTTCATTAGATAATAAGGATAAAAGATTAAAAAATCAATCCTCCTACAACCAATTTATTTTATGCGCTTCTGTACTTAAATGCTATATTATCGGCTAATTTAAGAAAAAATTGAAAAAATAAGTTTATTATTCTATAATTAAGTTAATAAGGGAGTTTTTCTGGGGGGTAAAATGCAGAATTCTTAAGTACCTATATACAACTAAATTATAGGAGTATTACATCCGGAGGGAAAAATGTCAGTACATAAAAATATTATTAAATTTTTAAATTATTCATATAACCGCAGCCATGAGTATATACCGCACAATTGGGATATCTTACTGGATACAAAAGATTTAAAAGAGGGGTCGCTTATTTTTGATGCTGTTGCTTTTATTAATAATGAATATAAGCAAATTGTCATAGCGTATAACGGGACTTTATTCAACATAAATAACTTTAAGGAACTTTACCATGATCTTTCCATTTGGTTGGATATTTATAAACAAGAAGTGCCTCATCAATTTACAGACGGAGGAGTAAGGTTTTTAAATAAAGTTATAGAGAAGGTTGGGGCGGAGCAGGTAGGAGATTATAAGCTTATTAATTTGGGTCATTCAACAGGAGCAATAAATAGTGATCTTGCTAGCTTATATTTAAATAAACTAGGCTATACCTCAGTATCGATTACTTATGAAAACTTAGGATCAAAACCGATTCTTGAAAAATATGCTGCTTATAATAATATTAACTTAGAAGGAATCCAAGAAAACTTTCAAGTTTATAATACTACAGAGAGTATCATAAATGAGCTTAATAAACATTTCGGTAATGTAAATAGGCTAGATTTATCTTATAATCCTGAAGATTCCATATTATCTAAAACAGCTTTCACTTTAAGTAATATTGGTGAAATGTTAGGGATTGCACATAAAGTTTACGCGTTATATACAAGCTTTGAACAGCAAGTTTATCCGCAAGTTTTTGAAGAAGGGCAGGTAAACAACGTAAACTATCTCAATGCCGCTAATTTACTTAATGCAGCCTCTATCGGTTTAATAGTCGCTTCAAGCAAAGTAAGTGAGGTTGATAAAGCTATCTTTATGCATAAGTTTGAGAATATTAAAAGGCTGGTAGGGGATAATCAAGGACTTAATGAAGAAAGTTTAGATTTAAATCAATCATTATTAACGGATGATAGCAGTAACTATTTTAGTAATAATTCACTAAACTACAGTTTTCATTAATAATTTATTACTTCTTTTTTAGTTTTAGCGTGTCGTTTAATGAACCTAAATGACACGCTATACTAATAATTATATGAATTAGAAATTTGAGCTTAGAAGAAACGTTTCTTTTTTTTAGCTATTTCAGTGGTAGATGTTCTTTCTTGATCGGCTTTATGACCATTCCCAGATTTTCTCCTACTAAAATTAGCATCTCTATCTTTGTTTTCGCCTCTAGGTTCTCTTAGTTCATGTCTATCTTCACCTCTAGATTCTCTCGGTTCATGTCTATCTTCACCTCTAGATTCTCTCGGTTCGCGTCTATCTTCACCTCTAGATTCTCTCGGTTCGCGTCTATCTCCACCTCTAGGTTCTCTTAGTTCACGTCTATCTTCACCTCTAGATTCTCTCGGTTCACGCTTATCTTCACCTCTAGGTTCTCTCGGTTCACGTTTATCTTCACCTCTAGGTTCTCTCGGTTCACGTTTACTTTCACTTTCTGTAGATTCTTCGGATTCCTGTGAAGAAGATTTCTTATCATCAGAAAAGTTAGGTTTATCTTTTAGAGTTAACTTAACTTTACCTGTTCTATGGTCAAGCGAGATCACTTTCACTTTTACAGCTTGTCCGAGACTTAAGAAATTAGAAATGTTACTACCTCTTTCGTTGGTTAATTCTGAAATGTGTAATAAACCTTCACGTACACCAAAGAAAGAAATAATCGCACCAAAATCAACGAGTTTAATAACAACACCGTCATAAACATCACCAATTTCAGGGTTAGTAGTAATGCCCTTAATCATGTTAAGTGCGATTTGAGTGCCTGCATCATTATTTGAGGCAATTTTAACAGTCCCGTCATCAGCAATATTAATCTCAGCTCCGCTTTTTTCACAAATATCGCGGATTACTTTTCCGCCTGAACCTATTACTTCACGGATTTTATCTTTTTCAATTTTAATTGAGGTGATGCGTGGAGCGTTTTCATTCAGTTCGGATCTTGATGTAGAGATTGCTTCATCCATCTTTCCTAAGATATGAAGTCTGCCTTCACTGGCTTGGGAAAGAGCTATTTTCATAATCTCTTCATTAATACCGTTAATTTTGATATCCATTTGTAAAGCGGTTATACCTTTTGCTGTCCCTGCAACTTTGAAATCCATATCGCCTAAGTAATCTTCATCACCCATGATATCGGAAAGTACGGAAAATTTCTCCCCTTCTTTGATGAGACCCATAGCAATACCTGCTACCGAAGACTTAAGCGGAACTCCTGCCGCCATCATAGACATAGAAGAGCCGCAAACGGTTGCCATTGAAGAAGAGCCGTTGGATTCGGTGATTTCAGAAACCACTCTTATAGCATAAGGAAATTCTTCTTTTGGAGGAAGTATTGCAGTTAAAGCTCTGAAAGCTAACTTACCATGCCCGATCTCTCTTCTGCCCGGCGCACCCATTCTACCGACTTCACCGACGGAAAACGGAGGAAAATTATAATGCAGCATAAAACGATCATGGCGTAACCCATGTAAATTCTCAACCATTTGTTCACTGGATTCGGTACCGAGTGTTGTTACGCAAATCGCTTGGGTTTCTCCCCTGGTAAATAATGCCGAACCATGAGTCTTAGGTAGGAAATCTACTTCGCCGACGATATTTCTTATTTCTTTTGGATTCCTGCCGTCAATTCTTTGATTATTATCTAAGATATTATTACGGACTAAATCTTTTTGTAAGTTTTTAAAAGCACTTTTAACTTTAATCTCATCCAAACCTTGGTTAGTGACAAGCTCTGCTGTAACTTTATCTTCTACCGCATTAATTTTTTCATTTCTCGCTTGCTTTTGAATCTCAGCATAAGCTGCTTTCAACTCTTTTTCAGCTAACTTTTTAACTTTTGCATCAATCTCCGAGTTATCAACTAAACTTACTTCCCATGCAGGTTTTCCGACTTCAGCCGCAAATTCTTTAATTGCCTGAATTATAGGTTGGAATTGTTTATGCCCGAACATAACCGCTTCTAACATGAGTTCTTCGCTTAGCTCTTTAGCTGCGGACTCTACCATTAAAACCGAGCTTTCCGTTCCTGATACTATTAAGTCCAGATCACTGATTGTTTTAGTTTCTTCATAAGTCTGATTGAGTACGAATTTACCGTCAATATATCCGACTCTTGTGGCTGCAACCGGTTCTGTAAACGGAATACCTGAAATAGTAAGAGCTGCCGAAGCACCTATAATAGAGAGAACGTCAGCTTCATAATCTGTGTCATAAGAAAGTACGGTACAAACAATTTGTACTTCATTATAGAACCCTTGTGGGAAAAGCGGACGAATAGGCCTGTCAATAAGTCTTGAAACTAAGGTTTCATGCTCGGAAGGTTTGCTTTCTCTTTTATTAAATCCGCCGGGAATCTTACCGATTGCATAAAATTTTTCCTGATAATTAACGGTGAGCGGGAAAAAATCAATTCCTTCTTTCTGCTTTTTATTACCGACAACAGTACATAAAACAACTGTACCGCCCATTTTTACTACTACTGCGGCATCTGCTTGCCTTGCAATTTTTCCTGTTTCCAGTTCTAAAGTTTTTCCGTTCCAATCAATGATTTTTGTGTGTAGTTTAAACATCCTTTACCTATAAAAAATAAAAAGTTGCGCTAGAGCTAACGCAACTTTCTTTAATTAAAAATTATTCCTAATAACATCATTAGTTATTTTCTTAGCCCTAGTCTTGCAATTAGATCTTGATATCTATTCAAGTCTTCTCTTTTTAAATAACTTAACAATCTTCTTCTTCTGTTAACTAAAACTAATAATCCTCTTCTTGATTGGAAATCTTTAGTATTACCTTTGAAGTGCTCGGTTAAGTTAGTGATTCTTTCGCTTAATATTGCAACCTGAACTTCAACTGATCCGGTATCGTTGCTACTTAAAGAAAAATCTTTAATAAGAGCCTGTTTTTTTTCTGCTGCTATCGACATCGTATACTCCTTATAAATTAAAAACACGTTTTGGTTTAAGCTGCCCATTTTCAAAGTTGCATATTGCAATTAACTTCAAGTTAAACAATGCTGCGACTTCGCTCTTTTCATGAAACTCTGCATCTAAATAAATCGGCATTCCGGTTTTTAATTTTTTTGCTTCCGCTTCATTTAAATTCCATACTAAGATGTCGTCCAGTACAGAAGTTATGGGCTTTAAATTCTTCTGCAAAAATTGCAAAGAAGAGATTTGGTCATCATTATGCAATAGATTTTTGATTTTATCCAGAGGAATTGCATCATCAACTATAAAATTTTTACTCTCTGTTCTTCTTAAGTAAGTAACATAGCCGCATGCACTTAAGTTTAAAGCTATATCCCTTGCCAGTGATCTTACATAAAAACCTTTGCCGCATTTAACCGCAAAAGTCGCGCTATCATCATTGCAGCTAATTATATCTAAATTATAAATAGTGACATTTCTTGATTCAAGTTTTACCTCTAATCCTTGACGGGCAAGATTATAAGCTCTCACCCCGTTTATTTTCAACGCGGAAAATTCAGGAGGCATTTGATTTATAACTCCGTAAAACGGTTTAATTACCGCCTTTAATTCCGTCGGGGTAGGGACTTTATCACTGACTTCTGTTGTTTTTCCTTCTCTATCTATAGTATCTCTGTTTTCTCCCCATTTGATGGTGAAATCATAAGCTTTTGAATTATCCATAATATAATTAATTAGCTTAGTTGCTTCACCCACTCCCACGATAAGTAACCCGGATGCAAAAGGATCAAGTGTTCCGGCATGTCCGATTTTTATGTTTTTGAGACCGATGCTTTTAAATAATTTTTTTATAAAATTTAGTGCGCCTGCTGAACTGATGTTCTCAGGTTTATCAATTAATAACCAGCCGTTCATTCTTTCTCTTTTTTTTATTAGGCACTATATAACTATATGTAAATTTAGGGAAGGGAAGAGAGTAATTTTCGGGGTAATTTTTAAAAACAATACAAGAATTCAAAATCCCTCAACTTTGAATATTGACAAAATATATATATATTTGCATAATGGCCACCTTAGAATAGAAAACTATATAAAGAATATTATGTCTTCATTTACAGCTGGAACTTATACTGCAAAGCCCTCGGAAGTTAATAAAGCATGGCATTTAATTAATGCTGATGGATTAGTTCTCGGTAGACTCGCTGCGGAAATTGCGAAAATTTTAAGAGGTAAACACAAGCCTTCTTACACACAAAATATTGATACAGGTGATAACATTGTTGTTATTAATGCCGATAAAATTCAAGTTACCGGAAAAAAACTTGATCAGGATTCTTTTTACTGGCATACAGGATATGCGGGTGGAATAAAAAGCAGAACCAAAGGAGAAATCTTAACCGGAAAATTCCCGCACAGACTTCTTGAAAAAGCTGTTGAGAGAATGATGCCGAAGGATAGCCCGCTTGCACGTAAACAAATGAAAAGTTTGCATGTATATGCAGGTGAAGCTCATCCGCATCAAGCGCAAAGTCCTGTAACATTAGATATTGCTAAACAAAATCCAAAGAATAAAAAATAAGGTATAATTAAACTTATGGCAGATATTAAAAAAACTACTAAAAAAGAAACAGAAGTAGCAAGTATAAACGATATTGCAAAAAAGACTACAAAGCCTAAAGCAGTAGAGAGCAAAGAAAAAACAGCCGAAGCTAAAGCTGCTCCGACTATAATTACCACTAAGAAGGCTTCTTCCAAGAAGGGCTCGGTTGAAAGGTTTTATGCAACCGGTAGAAGAAAAGAAGCAACTGCGAGAGTTTGGCTCTCTAGAGGTAGCGGAAAAATCGTAGTTAATGATCGCGATGTTACCGAATATTTTGCACGTCCGGTTTTACGAATGATTATCAATCAACCGTTCGTTGCCACGGAAACCACCGGTCAATTTGATGTTATGTGTACAGTTAAAGGAAGCGGTTTATCCGGCCAAGCAGGTGCTGTTAGACTCGGAATCAGCAGAGTACTGGATACAATGGTTCCGGATTTACACCCAACATTAAGAAAAGGTGGATTCCTAACCAGAGATAGCAGGAAAGTTGAGCGTAAGAAATTCGGACATAAAAAAGCTCGTAAAAGCTTCCAGTTCTCTAAGCGTTAAACCTATATATTATTCATCATTATTTGAAAAAGCACCCTTACAAATGTTCGGGTGTTTTTTTATATAATAAATCTAAAAGATTAAGAATCGAAAGATCGAAATAGGTTGTTAAATTACAAACCTACCTAAAACTGAGTTTAATAAACTTGTCATATATTAAGCTATTTTTTAAAGAAAAAGTAGGGTATCTGCTTTATTTTATAAAAATTGTATAATATAATTACATGAAAGAAACTTATAGGTATTTTGAAATATGTTAAGTAAGTTGTCCCAAGCCATCCTTTCCAAAGATACAGTGTTATTAAATGATATATTGAGTAATAATATTCAGGGTTTAGATCTAAATACTAAATTAAATTATATTGGTGGCGTATATACACCTTTAGAATTAGCACACGAAATAAGTAATAAGGATGCCTTTAAAGCCCTTGCCGAGGCAGGAGCTAAACCTACTTTATATAGCTTAAAGAAAGCGATGTTGAACTGCGATAATGAGTTGCTTGATGTTATACTTAAACACGGTCAAAGTTTAGATCTAAATACTAAATTAAATTATATTGGTAACGTATATACACCTTTAGAATTAGCACACGAAATAAGTAATAAGGATGCCTTTAAAGCCCTTGCCGAGGCAGGAGCTAAACCTACTTTATATAGCTTAAAGAAAGCGATGTTGAACTGCGATAATGAGTTGCTTGATGTTATACTTAAACACGGTCAAAGTTTAGATCTAAATACTAAATTAAATTATAATTATAGCTCATATACACCTTTAGAATTAGCGCAGGAAATAAATAATACAGAAATACTTAAATTATTGATTAATCATGGAGTTAAGCCTGATATTGCTATCTTGCAAAAAGCTATATTATCTGATAATGCAGGGCTAATTTCTGTTATATATAACAATACTTCTAATAATGATTTAAATACTAAGCATGAATTTAAATATAATGAAGCAGGAATATCTAAGGTGTTCAAAGGTACTGCTTTGGACTTCGCGTTCTCATCCGGTAAAGCGGAAGTATTTAAAGTTTTAGCGGGATTAACTTTTCCGGAAGCGGATACCGAAAAATTATCCGAGATTAATACAATTATTTCCAAGATAGGTGAGACAAAAGCTAATCACTCAACTAAAGTGCAGTATTTTAAAGAGACTTATGAAAAGATACAGTCATTAAATAATAAAATAGGAGAATGTAAAACCAACCCTAATTGTAATCATAAACCTTTAGTAAAAGAAGTAGCAAAATTGAGAATTGAAGGGAATAAAGAGTTACAAAAATGCGGATTTAAAATTGATGAGTGGACTAACGATAATATAAAAGATATTGAAAAATTTTCTAGCACTGAAGTGCATGTGTCTAAACAAGACATAATATCGTCTGTTTATGGAATATATAACGTTAATTCCGACCAGTATGAAAGCAGTAGTGTTATGGAGCATTTTAAGAATGATTATTGTGAATTATATGAATGCAATGAGCAGATTCTAAGTTTCTTATCCGTTTAATCAATTACCATATCATATGAAAAGCACTCTTCAGTAAATGTGGAGTGTTTTTTTATTATATAAAGTATGAATTGATGAATCTTGCAAAGTTATGAATGAGCTGAGCTGTCAATAATATAAATAAAGCAATCTAATAACAAAAAAATTATAATTAATGTAATTCTTAGTTGTAAGATTTATTATAGAACTACTTGTTACTTTTTAATTATATTATAATAAAGATTTAGTTAAAGATATTTTAATCTCTTTGCATTAAATATTTAAATTTGAGGTTAATCATATGGCAGATGAATTATTCCAAGCTATTTTATCTAAAAATCCTGAATTATTATCTAACATATTATCAAACAATAAAGATGATTTAAACGCAGAGTACGTTTTCCGTTATAATTACAAGCAAGGTGGTAATGATTATTTTAAAGGTACGCCTTTAGATTTTGCTCTCATGCTAAATAATAAGAGTGCAATTAAATCGCTTGTGGAGGCCGGAGTAAAACTTCATCCATCTGAGTTGAAAGATGCTATATTAACTGCTGATGAAGATATATTAGATTTATTACTAAAGAATAATAAAAATTTAGATTTAAATTCCGAGCATATTTTTCGTTTTAATTATACCGTAGATGGTAACAGAATAGAAGAGGGTACGTTTTTAGATCTTGCTCTGGCGGAAAATAAAATAATTGCACTTAAAGCTCTTATAGATGCAGGGGCAAAACCTACTCAATTAACCCTTATAACTGCAATATTAATTGATAACGCGGATATACTAAAACAATTACTTAAAAATGTTGAAGAGATAGCTTTAAATTCCGAGAGAACATTAATATATGATAAAAAGCTTGACGGAGGCCGTAGTTATATTATTGAGGGCACATATTTAGGTTTATCTTTAATAAAAGAAAAAGAGAATGCTTTCAAAACCCTGCTTAATGCAGGAGCTAAACCTGACCAACATACTGTTAAAGATGCAATTAATAAAAATAATTTCGAAATATTAAAAACTTTAACCGAGTATTTAATATTAAATGAAGATATAGAAAATCTAAGCTATATACTTAAGAATACAAAAGATTCAGATTTAAATAATAAGCATATTTTCCAATATGATTATAAAGATGATAGCAGCAAAATTATAGAAGGTACATTTTTAAAACTGGCTTTAGCGGAAAATAAGAATGATGCTTTTAAAGTTATAATTGATTCAGGTGCGAAGCCTGACGTAGCTCTTCTACAGGATGCAATAGTAAGTAATAACATAGTTGCATTAGATGTTTTACTTGATAATTTCAAAGATCTTGATTTAAATACCAAGCAAGCTTTTCTTTATAATTACCGGCAAGATAACCATAATGTATTTCAAGGAACCCCGCTTGAATTTACTGCTAAGGTTGGTAATATTGAAGTTTTTAAAGTATTATGTAATGCTACTCTTAGTAAGGATAGTTCAATCAATGTGACGGAAGGATATAATAATATATCTATGATAGTTGATAAATCTGATAATCAACCTGAGTATAAGGCTTTAATACAAGAAGTAGATAAGAAAGAAGAAGGTAATAATCAAGTTCAAAGTAGTGATTCTCAAAATTATAAGCCTTCTAAAGAATATGATATTACATTTGAAGAGATGTTTTTTAAAGAAAATGAAAAGCCTAATCATGAAGCTTTATTATCTATTTGTAAAAAGTATTATGAGCAAGAAGAAAAGGGTTCAAATAGCATAGACTTAGGGCATTCAGAGAATGAATGTTATCTTGCAAATGATAATCCATCATCATTAGATACTTTATCTGCTTAACCAAAATTAATTGCTAAGTTAGCTGCTATAGAGTATTTTAAGCATTTATACAGCTAACTATAGCTGATTTCTAATTATGAAAATTATTGAAACAGATAGACTAATTTTGCGCACTTGGAAGGGTGAAGATGCTAAACCTTATTTTGATATTAACCAAGATTCGAAAGTAATAGAGTTTTTGCCTAAGGCGCTTACTATGCAGCAAGTTAAGGACTTTATTTCAGCTATGAATGATCAGTATATAAAGAATAATTATACATTATTTGCTGCTGAGCTTAAGAAAACAGGAGAATTAATCGGCTTTATCGGGCTTAATTATATTGATTGGAAAGCACCGTTTACACCTGGCACAGAAATAGGCTGGCGTTTAGGTGCTCTATATTGGGGTAAGGGCTATGCAACCGAGGGTGCGAAAGCAGTGTTAAACTACGGATTTAATAAGTGCAGGTTAAAAGAAATAATTTCTTTTACGGTGCCTATGAATAAGCGTTCCATTCGGGTCATGGAGAAAATAGGTATGCAGCATGACCGGGCGGGTGATTTTGCTCATCCTAAGTTGTCTCCTGATCATAAGCTTTCTAAACATGTATTATATATAATTAAAAACAACCTGGTAACTAATGAGCTGCACAATAAATCCTAACCTCCAGGGTCCTTTGTTTAGTAATTTAAATGTGTATTTTTGTGCTGTTTTATATTATATTAACTGTCAAAGAGCTAATTTTTTACGACAAAAAAATATAAATAAAATTATCAGGTGAATTATGGATAAGCAAAAAGCATTAGAAGTAGCATTAAGTCAAATAGAAAAATCCTTCGGCAAAGGTTCCGTAATGAAACTCGGTAATAAAAAAACCGTGGATGTTGAAGCGATTTCGACCGGGTCGTTAGGTTTGGATATTGCACTCGGAATAGGCGGACTTCCGAGAGGAAGAATTATTGAAATATTCGGACCTGAAAGCTCAGGTAAAACTACGCTTACTTTGCATGTTGTAGCTGAGGCGCAAAAAGCAGGCGGTGCTTGTGCGTTTATCGATGCGGAACATGCGCTTGATCCGGTATATGCCAGAAAACTCGGAGTAGATATCAATGAACTTATCATCTCCCAACCGGATACTGGAGAGCAAGCTTTAGAAATTGCCGATACATTAATTAGGTCAGGAGCATTAGATGTAATTGTAATTGATAGTGTGGCTGCACTGGTGCCGAAGGCTGAGATTGAAGGCGAGATGGGAGATAGCCATATGGGCTTGCAGGCGAGGCTTATGAGCCAAGCTCTAAGGAAAATTACCGCAAGTGTCGCAAGATCAAACTGTATTTTAGTATTTATTAATCAAATCAGGTCAAAAATCGGTGTTATGTTCGGTAACCCGGAAACAACGACCGGCGGTAATGCTTTAAAGTTTTATGCTTCAGTAAGAATTGATATTAGAAAGATAGGTGCTTTAAAAGAAAAAGATGATGTAATTGGTAACCAAACCAGGGTTAAGGTGGTAAAAAATAAGGTTGCGCCTCCGTTTAAGACTGTTGAGTTTGATATTATGTATGGTGAAGGTATCTCTAAGACAGGAGAAATAATAGATTTAGCTACTAAAGCTGATATTATTGAAAAGTCCGGATCATGGTATGCTTATAAGGGGCAGAAAATCGGCCAAGGTCGTGAAAATGCTAAAAAGTATTTAAAAGATAATCCCTCAATAGCCACCGAAATTGAAATGCAAATCAGAAACAATAGTAACGTGGCCTCTATAATCTCTGATGAAGTCGGCACTAACTCGCCTTCTGAGGGCGGAGCAGATGAAGCATCATCTGATTTTTAATATTATAATTTAGTTGGAAACCTCCGAAGCGTAAGGTTTGTGGGGTTTTTAACTAAATTGAATTGTATTTCATCAATGTAAGTATATATTGTTGCCTGCTTTTCACATCTTATGCTAACTAATTTAGGGTGCATGTAAAATTGTAGGTGACTACGGTTGACTTTTATGATTATCTTTATAGAATGGGGCGAACTTTTTATAGGGAAATCATGAGAATAGCTTTTAACTTCTTGTTTATTCTTTCTCTTTCTACACAAGCATTAGCAAATCAAAATGCAAATCAAGATGAAAATCGAAATTGTTTAGAAAAAAGATATGTATTTGACATAGGATCAGGTTCTACTAAATCAAAAGGATATTTAGTAGATATATGTCAGAACAAATTAATTAAAAATTTAGGTGAGGTAAATAAGGCTGTACGGTATCAGCAATGTATATCAAGTTCAATTGATAAAAGCTCAATAACCGAAGAGTGTTTAACAAACGGGTTAAGGGCATTAAAAGCAATTGAGCAGGAATACGGGATTGATTGCGGTGAGCATAAATGCAAAGGAGTTGCAACCGCTTGGGCAAGAAATGCAAAAAATTCAAGCGAATTACTTAACACTTTTAAACTGCATGATATCCACATAAACTTAATTTCTCAAAAAGAAGAAGGAGAATTAGGGTTCAAAACAGCTCTAAGTGATCCGTATTTAAAAGGAGTTGATCCTGATAAGTTACTTATTTGGGATATCGGAGGCGGTAGTTTTCAGCTCTCGGTTCAAGACGAACATGATGAAATCCATACATATGAAGGACCATGGGGCTTATTTAATTTTGTTCACCAGTTAAAAGAAGATTTTTCCTTAAAAGGAATTAATTTAACTAAGGAAGGTTTCTTTAATAAAGATGAATTAAAAGAAATTTTAGAATATACGTCGCATGAATTAGGTAAAGATATTCAAAAAGATAAATTGATTGTTGAGAAGCTTAAAACTGCAAAAGTAGTAGGTATAGGCAGAATAATGTACATGGGTATTAAGTATGAGCTCGATCTTACTAATCCGATCAGTAAAGAAGAAATTAAAGATTTAATATATGAATTTGCCGGAATGACGGTTAGTGAGGCTCAGAAGAAATATCCTAAGCTACCCGATCATTTTGCTCCGCTAATTCAACAAGCATTAATCTTAGTTTATGGAGTCATGGATGGTGCAGGTATTAATAAACTTGAAATTATAGAGTCAACCTTAACTGATCACCTGGTCCTTGACCAAAGCTTTTGGCATGGTGAAGTTACAGTAGCTCAGCAATCTTTTTAGCTGCAAGCATACTGGGCTTTTCACCGTTTTTGACATTAAACATATTTAAAGCAAGATTAAACTTTTCTTTTTGATAATCTTGCTTTTCTTTATTATTTAATAGTGCGTATAATGCATTACTAATATTTCCCGCGGTACATTTATCCTGTATTAATTCGGGAACTACTTCCTCCTGTAAAATAATATTCGGAAGAGCAAAGTACTTTGTGGTAATAAAGAATTTTAAAATAAATGCAGTTAAGCTGGATACCTTATAAGCTACAATCATAGGTAAGTTATAACGCATCAATTCAAGCGAAGAAGTTCCGGATTTAACTAATGCTATATCGCTTGCAAATAATAACTCATCTTTAATTTTACTATTAGAAGAAATAAGGGGAGAAAACTGACCGAATTCATTTTTTAAAATCTCTTCCAGATGAGGAAGGGTAGGGATAAAAAGAGTAATATTCGGTTGTTTTTCCTTAATATCTTTTAGCGCCTCAATAAAAATAGATATATGTTTCTTCAATTCACCTTTTCTGCTACCGGGCATTATGGTTAGCAGCTTATTTTTTAAGGGAATATTATATTTAGTATAAGTTTCTTCTTTGGATAAACTTTGTACTAAAGGTTCTTCAAGGATCGGATGCCCGACAAAAGTTGAAGGGAACCCAATCGTATCAAAATATGGCTTTTCAATTGGCAAAATTAAAAGTTGATGATCATATAAAGCTTTAACTCTATATATACGTTCAGGTTTATATGCCCAAACACTCGGTGCAACATAATTAATAATTTTAATTTTATTTCCGAAATATTTTCTTAAACGTTTAATTAATCTTAAATTGAATCCGGGAGAATCAATGGTGATAATTACATCAGGATTTATTTTTATAATTTCCTGATAAGTTTTAGTTAGAAGCTTCTTAATCTTAAATATTTTAGGAAGTACCTCGATATAACCCATAATAGAAATTTCTTCTATATCAAATATGCTATTTAGCCCTTGAGAAATCATTTTACTACCGCCTACACCATAAATACTGCAATTAGGCAACAAAAGCTTTAAGGAATTAATTAAGTTTGCTCCGATCAAATCCCCAGAAGGTTCCCCGGCAATAATAAAAATTTTAGGCGGCATTTATTCTTATTCTATTAAAATTAATAATGAGCTTTATAATTTTAGAATCTACAAGGCTGTCTTCCGGACTTTCCTTTTCACAAATTAAGTCATATAAAATTACATCATCTATTTCAAGAAAGCGCTCATAATCCAGTAGTTCCTGCAAAGAAAAAGAAGGTATATACCTTGCAGCAAACTCTCCGATTAAAATATCGGTTTCTTTGCAGCCTCTATGGGTGCTTCTATATAATAGCTGTTTGCGTTTAGTTTCTATATTCTGCATAACTTAAAGTATTTTTATGAGAGCATAGTTAAGTAAATTTTTCCTGCAAGGGTAATTTTTTAATTAGAGTGGTTTAGGATTCAGCTTAAGGTTGAATATTTTTAAATTTTGCTTTATTTAATAATTTTGTAACAAGTATAATTAATAACTGCTTGGAATAGTAATATATTACTAATATTTTTAAAATACTTGCAACTTGTTGCATTGCAATATATTATAATACTAATGGGGAATTATTTTATGGGTTTAAATATGGTGGAATCTTTAAGTGCAAAGGCTCAAGATAAAAAAGTTGCAAAGTTGGTTATACCATCTTTAAATAAGGAGATCGAGCTGCCTATAATAGAGGGAAATGAAGGCCCTGCAGTTATGGATGTTACAAAATTATATCAGGAAACCGGGTTGTTTACTTATGATCCCGGCTTTATGTCTACTGCTTCTTGTCACTCTGCAATGACTTTCATTGACGGAGAAGAAGGGATTTTAAGACATAGAGGCTATGATATTGCAGATCTGGCAGAAAAAAGTGACTTTCTGGAAGTTTGTTATTTATTATTGCATGGTGAGCTGCCGAGTTCTTCTGAAAAGGAAGTATTTGTTAAGAACATTAAACACCACACGCTTGTGCATGAACAGCTACAGTTCTTATTTAGAGGATATCCGAGAAGATCGCATCCGATGGCTGTTATGGTTGGAGCGGTTAGTTCTTTATCAGCATTTTATCATGATACCCTTGATATTAAAGATAGCGTACAGAGAGAGAATGCTGCTTTAAAATTAATTGCAAAAGTACCGACTCTTGCTGCAATGACTTATAAATATTCTGTCGGGCAACCATTTGTTTATCCGGATAATAGTTTAAGTTATGGTGAAAACTTCCTTAAAATGATGTTTGCACTACCTACTGAAGAATATAAGATTAATCCGGTATTTGCTAAGGCAATTGAAAAGATATTTATTTTGCATGCTGATCACGAGCAAAATGCTTCAACTTCAACTGTAAGGCTTGCCGGCTCTTCCGGAGCTAATCCTTTTGCAGTGATTGGTGCAGGTATTGCTTCACTTTGGGGGCCGGCACATGGCGGTGCAAATGAGGCTGTGCTTAGGATGCTCGAAGAGATAGGAAGCCCTGATAGGGTGTCGCACTTTGTTGAGCGTGCTAAAGATAAGAATGACCCGTTTAGGCTTATGGGTTTTGGGCATAGAGTATATAAAAATTATGATCCACGTGCATCAGTGCTTAAAAAAACCTGCCAGGAAGTATTGAATGAATTGCATATTAAAAATGATCCGCTACTTCAAATCGCAATTGAACTGGAAAAGATTGCTTTACAAGATGAGTACTTTATCGAGAAAAAGCTTTATCCTAACGTTGATTTCTATTCAGGTATTATTTATAGAGCGCTCGGGATTCCGACTCCTATGTTCACAGTAATGTTTGCTGTGGCAAGAACGGCTGGCTGGATAGCTCAATGGAAAGAAATGATCGAAGATCCGCAACAAAAAATCGGTCGTCCGAGACAGCTTTATATAGGTGAAAGCCATAGGGAGTTTCTTTCACTTTCAGATAGAAAGTAATACTTAATTAAAAGCAATAAGTAATAAAAAGGACGTGCGTTGAGCGCGTCTTTTTTTATGTGTATTCTACTTAATCCACCTAATATTATTTTAGAATTTGCTCTTGTTAATGCTTCTCCGACTTGGCTGCATTTTGGTTATAGTTTCTCAATATTTAATAAAATCTTAGTATTTCTATATGTTTTAAAGTTTAGTTAAAAAATAGTTACTATTACATTAAGATTAAGTAATAGCTGCTGGTTTATTGTTATTATTGTTCATTGTATATTTAATTAACATATATTAAATCACATAGAACAAGTATTAGAATAAATTTAAAATGTTAATTAAGTTATTGATATTTTAAACAAATCTTAAAAAACTACTATTTTTTTACATTGTTAGTATCAGTTTGGTTATAAATTGGTATTGCGGTAAATGAAAAAAAATTTGTATAATTTGCCCCTGTCTTAACAAAAATTATTTTAAGGAGTAAAATTATATGACTATCTATAACGGCAGTGATCCAGATTATATTGAGTATCAAAAAAAATTAATTTTAAATGAAAGCGATTCTCTTTTAAAACAAATTTCTAAAATTTGCTCAAAGAAATATCACCCAAGCACCCCTCCTAATGCTTTAAAAAAAGTGTTTCCAGAATTTTTTGAACAATTTAAAAAAGATATTAAAATACCGATGGAGACATCAATTTTAAAAGAAATGCTTGATGATTATAAAATAGATTTTATAAAATTTAAAGCCGCGGTAAAAGAAGGTATCAATGACCTTAAGAACCGTGAATTTTTAAATTGTAAGGAATCATTTATAACTTTAAAAAATGATAAAGAATTAAAATCTTATTTGCCAGATTTTTGTAAAGCTAGCATTTCTAATATGACGGAAAACTATATCTGTGAAAATGAATTTATAGAGTTTGCTATAAGTTTTTTTGATTAAAAATGTCATTACTGTAATTCGTATTTATCGTTATAAGAACTAAAGTTATTTTTATAAAAAATCAAACTTTAGTTCCTTTCTTCCTTTAAAAAATAATTTAATAAAATTTAATCAATGTTAAAAAAAATATTAGTATTATTAATGCTATTAATGCCAGGTTTAGCCAGTGCTGATAATAGTTTTTATGCGAAAATCGGACTTGGTTATATCAAGCCTAATGAGAAATCCGCTTACAAAAATAATTCGGGCAAGCATCATAATAATTCGTTTTTTAGAAATGATTTTTTATTTGATCTAGGTCTTGGTTATCAAGTAAGTGATGCAATTGAGGTCGGGCTAACCTTTCAACATGGGAAAAGTAAATTAAACGCAGGGTCATTAGGTAACTATGCTTATCCTATTACTACCGTAAACATGTCCGGATTTCCGATAAGGGTCGCTTGCACACCGTTTTCAGCATCCAAACTAAAAATCTCTACTACTGCCGTACTTGCTAGCGTTAATTACAATTTAGGTAAAATCTATAACTTTTCTCCTTATATATTTGCAGGAGCGGGCATGGCTAGACATAAATACCGCAGTGCCGATTCACAGGTAAATTGTTTGGAGGAAATTTCAAATGCCTACAGAGCAGTTGATTATAAGATACCAGGTAAAGTGCATAATAACTTTGCATGGAGTGTTGGGGTAGGGGGGCAGCTACCGATTAACGAGCAATTATATTTAGACTTAGCATTAAGATATTATGATTACGGACAAATAAAAGCTGAAAACAAAAAATATGTAAACAGTATGATGATTGATAATGTCGGAACTGCAAAAATTAAAATTAAAGGGGCTATGTTTTTAGTAGGAATTACCGTTAAATTTTAACCATGTTACTCGAGCTAAACCCAAAATTATTTTAAAGTAAAAAATATTCTTAACCGGTTAATCCACGGGATTATAATCTTATATTCAAGGTCTCTTTTGCAGTGGTAAGTACAAATTTTGTATAAAACCAACTTAATCCGAGTAAACTAAACCCTAACCCGAAAAAGGAAAATACACGATATAACCCGGAAAGCTCGCCAGCATCATATAAAAATACCTTGCCGATTACGGCAACCATAACGATTAACGATGAAATTCTTATCATTCTATCATTTCGCATTGTGCCTAAAAACAATAATCCTAAGCCAAATATTAGCCATACTATGGAATAGGTATATATCTCCGTATTACTTGTTTGGAAGCCGTTCAGATATGAACCTTGGAAGAATTGACGTATGTTAAGTGTAACATATGTAAAGGCTAATATCATCATTAGTGCATAACCGTAGCTTATCCAACTATTTTTATTAACCAGCGGAAAATTATTAATAAAAGCGCGAATCCAAAAAATCGGCAAAGCATATACAATCAAGAGAGAATTTAAAATAGGCAATCCTCCGACGGACTGAGATGAATATAGGGGATTATATATGATCAGGTCATAACAACAAACTCTGAATACCGAAATAGCATAAAGTGTCAGGCCGCTTAAAATAAGTCCACGGCGGTTTTCATGTTTACCTAAAGATATACTTGCTAATCCGATAACGAGAAATATATTAGTTATTATTCCGCGCTCAAGAAAACCGGCAGCTTCGCTCAAGAAGCTTTGATCAGCAGTTTGGAATAGATAGCGAATCACACAATAACTTGTTAAGCTTAATAATGCTACAGTAGCTACGTCAAATACATTATTCAGTGCCCCGTCTTTCTCCTTAGGCAGCAGGTAATCGGTAATCAAAAAGCAAAGAGCCGGTAAACCTAAGTGTAATAACGGAGCTTCTGCAATAGCTTTACCTTGAATCGGCCAGGTAGAAAATAAGAGCTGACAAATAAATGAGGTTATTAGCATTAAGCCTAATATCTTAAATGTACGGCTTAAAAACCATATAAAAATACAAGCAGTAAGAGTTATTAGTCCGTAAGTATGTGAAAAGAAAGTTCCGACGTTATCAATATTTTTTAACTCATAAAATTGTGTATTAAATATATGATGGAAGTTTATTCTTCCTAATATGGTAAATATTTTCGGTATAATTAAAGCTCCGAAAATAAAAGCAAGTGTGGTAATAATATGTTTTAAAGCTTTAATGTTAGTTCGAGTATTAATCCAGGCAACAAACATCATTTGTAGTGCAATAGCAACATATAATGAATCATAACCGATAACGGCTGCAAAGCTTATGGAGATGAAAGCAGTACAAATTGCAGCGTATATTGCTGAAACATGTTCTTTATAAGGATGGTTTTCGGGTATCCTGCTTTGAACTTGTTTAAATATGAAAAAAGCAAGTAATGCTGTCAGTAAAGCTATACCGCCCCATAAATATGATACTTTCCCTGCGGAAAGATAAAAATTAATATTATAACAGCTTACGATATAATATCCGATACTGCTCACTGCAAACAGCAATCCCCATAGTCTCGGATCTCTGCTTTCCCATTGCAGAAAATAAGAACTACCCATGTAAATTAGGGAAAATAATAATATCATAAATATAAAATGGCCGGTCTGATCATAATTCCAAAACCACAATAAAGCGATACTGATTAAACATGATATAAAAGGAAATTTTCCGTAAAGTTTCTGGTTAAAATAAGCAAGGCAGATTGTGCCTAGCGATAGTAAGCTGAATAGCCCCCATTCCATTGCACTGAAATTACTATGCTTAGTAATAACCGCCATTAAACTTAAAGCTCCACCAATAGCAAAATAATTTAAAGCTGAAATTTTACTTCCGGATCTAATGTCAACAGCATCATGGCTATCATGCTCATCCTTTGATAAAGTAATAATGGTGCCGCTTATTGCAATTAAAAATATAGAGAGCCATATCGTATCAAAAGCCCTGACATAACCGGCAAACAACCAGAATATTACCCATAAGAAAGCGCAAAGTACTACCGGTGCTGCTAAAAACCACCAATTCTGTTTTTTAATCACTACCATCAGCCCTGTTAGCACAAAATATAAATATAAAAACATAACGGGAGTATCAATACCTTGAATACCTACCATTATCGGAGTTAAAAACCCGCCTACTAAACCTAAAATTGCAATCGGTGCTCCATGTCTTAATGATAAAATAATCGCAGTTAAGGTGACGATGGTCATACCTATAAGGCCGACAACCACGGGTATAAGATAATAAAGCGTGACAGCACTGAAAATGCATATATAAAGAGAAGCAATACCTGCGCCTGAACATGCTTGGGCTATACGTTTTCCATTGGCTAAATTAGTTTTATCTCTGACTATATGCCCGACATATAATAATCCGATACCAAAAAATATACCTAATATTACTCGCGTTGTAGGATTAACTAAGCCTACTTCAATAGAGTATTTTACCATATAAAAGACAGCAAGTATTAGTGCAATGCCTCCGATCCACACAGAAAGTTTAGTTCCAAACTTATGTTCAAAGCTTTCTTGCGGTTTTATCTTCTCATATACTTCTTCATTGCCTCGTACACCACTTGCTATATCCTTTGGCATTTCCTGATGCGATGTATTAAAAGATAATATATCTTCTTTTGATTGTTGCCGGGATGGAATGGTGCTTGCTTTGGTTTGCTCTGCATCCACATTTGTTAAAGATAGATTTTCTTTAAGAAGGGTTTTACCCTCTGCTTTTACCGGGTTAAAAACTCTTTGTAATTCATTTTTCAGAAAACTAATTTGTTTTTCTAAACTGTTAATTCTAAGATAGTTTAACCAAGTTACTATTATACTTATAACAATAATAATATGATATAAGCCCCAGTCTCCAATATATTTCATAATCATTCTCATCCCTTACTAATTAAATTGGTAACATTTTTTAATTTTTTTAGCAATCAATAGAAGTCTGTTTGCATAACTTATTTATCTTGCTAAGCTTATGTTTTATAAATATAAAGATAAAATCAGTTTGCCATTCGACTTTGTGTTTTTCTAAGCCATTTGTATTAAACATCACATAGCAGCGGCTAACTCTAAGTTCATCAGTGCTGGGCTTAGGAATTAACCCCTTAGCTTTACTTTCAAGCATAAAGCCTAACTTCTCTGCAATATATGCGCTTTTAACATTATCATCATCGCAAATAATAGCTATGCGCCTCAAGCCTAATTGGTGAAAACCATAAAAGATAAGTGCGGTTATAGCTTCAGAAATATAGCCGTTATTTTGATGTAGCTTATGGCAATAATAACCGATCCCTGCGGAAGGGATATTCCAGTTAATTTTATGCAAGCTGCAACCCCCGCTAAATTAATCATTATGAAAAATAAGGAAACGAAACGCTTTCTTTAAAATAAATTGAGTATAAAACTCGCAAGCATTTTTTCACTGTCAACCTCAGCCTTTACACTGCTCACCCATGGCAGCCATTCACCCAAATTATTTCTTGATTGCTCTATTAAATTGAAAATGATGCTACTGTCACCAGGCATTACAGGTCGCAAGATAAGTCGCTCGGTTTTTATCGGAAACGGTGTATTAATAAGAAACGGCTCTTTGATCATAGTTAAAACCTAATCTTATATACTCTTCAGCTTTTCTTTTAATGACATATAATCAATTTTCCCGGCGCCTAAGAGAGGCATTTCCTCAATATATATAACTGATTTAGGAATATATAACTCCGAATAACCTTCTTTGTTTAAAAAGCGAATAATATCCTCTTTTGCTGCCCCTTCCTTGTCGGTAAACAAAATAATGCTTTCGCCTTTTTTAGGGTCATCTATACTTAGTGTGCCGTGAAGGTTTTCAGGCCATAGTTTAGCTACTGTTTCTTCAACGGCTGCAAGTGAGACCATTTCTCCGCCGATCTTAGCAAATCGCTTAGCACGGCCTAGTATAGTCACATATTTATCTTCATCAACCGAGACTATATCTCCGGTATCATACCACCCTTCATATATTTCATCCTGAGTAACATGAGCAGGCTTTTGTATAACTCCGGGTTTTTCGGGCCTTAGGTAACCAAGCATTACATTAGGCCCATTGACAATAAGCTTCCCGCCCTTATTGATTCCTTCAACCGGCTCGAGCTTATAATTTATATTCGGCAGTATTCTACCTACAGTGCCGGGCTTATAATGCATCGGGCTATTAACCGAGATTGCCGGCGCAGTTTCCGTTGTACCATATCCTTCTAAAACTCTTATACCGAATTTTTCCTGCCAAATTTTTCTGGTTTCTTCCTTTAATTTTTCAGCTCCGGCAAAAACATACCTTATACTGAAGAAGTCATAGGGATGGGCATATTTAGCATATCCGGCTAAAAACGTATCGGTTGCAAAAAAGAAAGTTGCATTTACTCCGTAAACCATCTCGGGAATTATCCTGTAATGAAGAGGGGAGGGGTAAAAATAGGTGGATATACCATATAAGAGGGGTAAAATCATACCTGCCGTCAGACCGAATGAGTGGAATACCGGAAGGGCGCTAAAGAGTTTGTCGGATGATGTGAAATCTATCCTTGAGGAAAGCTGTTTTAAATTAGCAATTATATTTGAATGGCTTAAGACAACTCCTTTCGGCAATCCTTCGGAACCTGAAGTGAATAGCACAACCGCCGGATCATTAGCATGAGGCAGTTTTTTATACTTCTTCTTAGTAAAATAGTGCTGGTAGTAATAAAGCGGGAATAAAGCTTTTAAAATACCTTTAACTTTATGATAGAATTTTATTTCCTTACGTAAATCTTCTAAGTATACAATTTCTATATCATGTTGATTAATTTCATCAATCATATGCTCAAGGCTTGCTTTTTCTATAAATACTCTTGATGTATAAATAATTTTTATTTTAGCTGTTTTACAGCTGGAAATTAAGTTTTTAAGCCCGGTAGAAAAGTTAAGCATTGCAGGAACTCTGCCGTATAAAATGGTTGCAAAGAATGCTACTACAGTTCCAGCGGCATTAGGCAGCAAAAACCCGACATAATCTTTATAATTGGTTTTAGCTGCAATTCTTTTTCCTAAAACGAAGCTACCAGCACAGATTTTATTATAGGTGAGGGAGTTTTTATTAGAATCCTGAATAATTGTCGTATTGCCACCGAATTGCTCTTTAGCATGAACAAAACTTTCAAAAAGAGTTTGGGTATTTTTTGCTCCGCTAAACATCATTTCAGTCATAATATCATAAAGCCTATTGCCTATCTCATGCCTACGGTCCCTTCCCATAAGGTCATGAGCTGCGCTAAGCTTTTGCGGTTTTAAAATATGCATTCTGATCTTAGGGAATAACTTTAAGCGCAACTTACCATGCATACGGGAAAACACACTATACTGAGGGCCATCAAGCCTTATCGGAAGGAGCACTGCATCAGCTTTATCCGCTATCATACCCGGACCTTCATAAATCTTCATTAGAGACCCGGTGACTGTAATTCTGCCTTCAGGAAATATAACTACAGGCGTATTGGATTTTAACTTATCGATTAACGTTTTAGTTGCCATCGGATTTGAAGGGTCGACCGGAAAAGCGCGTAAAAAGGTAAGGAAAGGTTTTAGCCACCACTTACGGGCAATATATGTATCTATAGCAAAAATAAGCCTATCAGGCAGTAATGCACCGATCAAAATCGGATCAATAAAAGAAGCATGGTTTGCAATAATCAAAACTCTTTTTCCGGCTTTGTGGTAATTCTCCATTCCTTCAATTTCTACTCTATAAATAAGTTTTAATGCCATTTGGAAAAAGTTCTTAATTACGGTATCCGGTAAAATTTGGCAGATATAACTTGCGGTAAAGAAATTAGCTACCGCCAGAATAAATAGTAGTTGCGGCTCTGAAAGACCGATGGCAATCAGCGCCATAGTTATTGAGCTTGCAACTACCATAAAAAAAGAGCTCATGATATTACTTGCGGCAATTGCGCGCGAACGAAATTCTTTTTTAATTTCAAGTTGTAATAAGGCATAGAGGGGGACTATATATATTCCGCCCGAAACTGAAATCATAAAAATATCAATAAATGCTCTAATGCCGTCAACATTAGAAAGAAAATAATGGATGCCCCCAAGGTAATCTTTCTTCTCAAAAATGGTGGAAGTCCACCATAAATCAAGAAAGAAAAAGCTCATTACCATCATTGAAGTCGGCACATATTTAGTTGTAATTTCTTCTTTTAGAAGCTTATTACATAGCATGGATCCCACACCCGTTCCAAAAGAAAAGGCGGCAAGCAGAAGGGTAAACACAGATTCATCCCCTCCGAAAACCTCCTTAGTCAGGTTAGACATTTGAGAAATTAAAACGCTGCCGATTAGCCAAAACCAGGAAATACCTAGAATAGCCAAGAAGGCACGGCGGTGTTTACGGGTAAAAGTTATACACTCTTTAGTTTCTAAAATTAAGTTTGCGGAAAGTTTTATGCTCGGGTCGGATACGGTTGAATTTGGAATAAAGAGGGCAAAAACATATGATATAATAGCTGTGGCAAGGATTATAAAACAGATCAGATACACATCAAAGCTATCATGCGAGACAAAAAGTCCGCCGAAAGTAACTCCAAATAGTATAGCTACAAAAGTAGCGGCTTCAATAAGACCGTTTCCGAGTATAAGTTCACTTTTCTTTAAGCCTTCCGGGAGTATACTATACTTCACGGGACCGAATAATGCCGCTTCAACACCAGTTAAAAAAATAGAGAATAGCAAGATAAAATAACTGCCGGTAAGAAAGCCGACAACTGCAATTAGCGCGACTATAATATTAATTGCTTTAAGCCATACTATTAAACGGGATTTACGGAACTTATCCGCCAGTTTTCCGCCCGAAGCAGAGAAAATACAGAACGGCAAGACAAATAACGCCATGGAAAGCGTAATTAGAATTGATCTGCTTATCTCGGAGATTTCAGTAATATAATAAGTGACCAGGGTTGTAAAAGCCGTTCTTACGAAGTTATCACTAAAGGCAGACAAAAATTGACAGATGAAAATAGTCAGGAACCGTCTCTTGCTGAGTAATGAAGTAGTCGTTGAGGACATAAAAATAATTTTCTTATTATCTTTTCAAGGTATATACATTTATCACAAATTTACTTTATTAAAACATTTTAAATTAATCGACGTTCATTTATAAAAGTTCTGGATTTAATTATAAAGCTGTATTATAAAGCACACTAAAGAATAATTTAAAGTAATATATAATGGCAGTACCTAAGAAGAAAACTTCGACGTCAAGAAGAGATAAAAGAAGAGCTCATGATGCTTTGAAACCGATTAACGTTTCTTTTGATAAAAATACCGGTGAAGCAAAGCTTCCGCATCATATTTCTTTAAAAGACGGGATGTATAACGGCAAGCAAATCTTAATTAAAAGAGAAAAACCTACGGAAGATTCAGCAAGCGAAGCTGCTGAGGCATAAATTTATTTAATAATATTATGTCCCAAAGGATAGTTATAAGTTTAGATGCAATGGGAGGCGCGAATGCGCCTCGTGCCGTTATAGAAGGGGCAAGTATTGCTTTAAATAAAAATCCTAATCTTTATTTTAAGATTTTCGGTAACCAGCAGTTAATAGGCAATCTATTTGAGCAGTTTCCTATACTTAAAGAAAACTATGAATTCATTGAAACGGGAACTTATATCTCTGATGACGAGCAGCCGATTAAAGCGCTGAAAAACGGTGTTAACTCAAGTATGAGAAAAGCAATTGATGCAGTTAAGGAAAATGCTGCGGTAGCTTGCGTATCTTCCGGAAACACTGGCGCATTAATGGTGATGGCGAAGCTCGTGCTTGGAGAGCTTCCCGGTATAAAGCGGCCGGCGATTGTCGGAGTGGTTCCGAACCTAAACGGCGGCACTGTTATGCTGGATTTAGGTGCCAACGCCGAGTGTGATGAAACCAACTTGTTCCAATTTGCCTTAATGGGAGATTGTTTCGCTAAAATAATCCTGGATAAGAAAAGTCCAACTATCGGACTCTTAAATGTAGGTGTGGAGCAGATAAAAGGAAGAGAAATAGAAAAGAAAACTTATAATTTGCTTAAAAAATCCGGTCTTAATTTTATCGGCTATGTAGAAGGGCATGATTTAACTAAAGGTGTGGTTGATGTCGTGGTTACAGACGGGTTTTCAGGAAATATAGTTCTTAAAACTGCGGAAGGAACGGCAAGGTTGTTGATGCAAATCATGAAACAAGGATTCCAAAACAACTTATCATCTAAGATCGGCGGGTTATTGGCTAAAAAGTCATTGAAGGAAAGTTTCAAAAGTGTTGACCCGAATGTTAATAACGGGGCAATGTTCATCGGGGTAAACGGTATAGTTGTCAAAAGTCATGGCGGCGCTGAAGCTATCGGTTTTGCCAATGCTATCAACGTTGCTTATGATTTAGCTCAGCGCAATATCAACCAGGAAATCATAAAAGAGTTTGATATTCTGCAAGGTGAAATGAGTTTAGGTCAAAATATAGTTGAAAAAATTAAGAAAACTTCAGCAAGAATTTTAGGTATCGGTTCATGACTAACTGTGCAGTAGTTGGGGTAGGGGCATATTTACCTCAAAAAATTATTACCAATAATGATTTAGCGCAAAGCGTTGAAACTACCGATGAATGGATTGTAAGTCGTACGGGAATAAAAAAACGCCACATAGTTGAAGATGAACTTACCTCCGACCTTGCTGCAAAAGCAGTTTTGAGTGCTTTGGAGTATGCAAATTTGAGTCCTAATGACCTGGACGGCGTTATTGTAGCAACTGCAACACCTGATCTCATTTTTCCTTCTACAGCAACAAGCGTTCAGCATAAAATAGGTATGCAGAAAGGATTCGCTTTTGACATTAGCGCAGTGTGCAGCGGGTTTATATATGCTCTATCAGTTGCTGACTCAATGATTAAAGCAGGTAACCTTAAACGTATAGCAGTAGTCGGAGCAGAAGTACTTTCAAAAATAGTTGATTGGAAAGATAGGTCAACTTGTGTGTTGTTCGGTGACGGAGCAGGGGCGGTCATACTCGAAGTGACCAAGGAAAAAAATAGAGGAATATTAGGAACCGAGATTCATTCGGATGGAAGCTTAGTCGATATTTTGAAAGTAAACGGTGGAGTTGTAAAAGGTAATCCTGAAGCAAAGATTGAGATGAACGGTAGGGAAGTATTTAAAAATGCAGTTGAGAAAATGTCTTCGAGTGCGACTAACTTACTTAAGACTCATCAAGTAGATTTTTCTGATATTGATTGGATACTTACTCATCAAGCTAATTATCGCATTATGCAAACAGTAGCACAAAAGTTAGGTATAGCAGAAGATAAAGTGATTATGACGATTGATCAGCATGCAAATACCTCTGCTGCTTCTATTCCTCTTGCTTTGAATGTATATGTGAAAACCGGAAGGGTTAAGAAGGGGGATCTTATATTAATGACTGCAGTCGGTGCCGGGCTCACTTGGGGAAGCGCATTGCTTAAGCTTTAGTTCAGTTAAATAAACTTTTACAGCTGTTAGTACTTTTAAATTTTTATAATTTAATTTTTTGAATGTAGAGACAGGGCTAAGAATTAGTTAATAAACGAAATATTTCAGCCCTGTTTTTCACTAACTTGTTTATGCTCTTCCTTGCGATATTTCTGATAATATAGCTTTTTGAGCCTTATAAGCCTCAGCGAAGCTTTGAGACTTAAATCTATCTGTAATAATATTGAAATTTTTATCCTGCTCTTCTTCAATTTTATGAAAATCTTTAGAGCGTGAAGCTTCGTAGAAATTTTTTAATTTAGTATTTTTATCTTCAGATGAAGAATTTAGAAGAAATCTATGTAATTGAGTATGCGCTTCGTTATACTTTTTTAAGCTAGGATCACTATTCGGAAATAAGCAATTCGTTAGAACTGAAGAGCTTTCCCAGCTTTGCTTAATGAAGAAATTATATGCTTCTTCAAATTCTTCATATTTAACATGCTGGAATAGTTTTTTTATTACCTCTCTATCATTATCAAATTTTTGGCGTGATTCTTCTAAAATTTTATCAAAATCAACTACTCTGTTTGACATATCATCGAATTTTTTTTGATTTTTAGTAGGTTCCTTTGGAAATACATAGGAAGTAGGAAATAATCCTGAGCTTGAAATATATTCCAACCTCGGGTCTTTTAAAGCTTCATCTAGTCCAGGTGCTGTACGCATTGTTTTTACCATAATACAAATTTGCATTGGTAGTTTTATACATTATTTAATCAATAAGGTAAATAACCAGTAGTATACCTATGTTTAGTTTATTAAACAAAAAGTAAAGAATTTAAATTTATAAGATATTCACATTAATACTATTTATATTATTAAAAGTTATTAACTATGTTGTTTATAAGAATATAATTAAGTTATTAATTTACCTTAATTAACAACAATATTTCTCAGGAAAAATACCTGGCAAGTTTTAGACTAACTTTTATGCCTTCAAGCTCAGCTTCTTCCTCGTAAACCTGTTCTTCACTAAATTTATCAGAGCTAATTTCAACACATAAAGTTTGTTCTTTAATATATTGATCCCACATTTTAATAGCCTGGGTTATATTTTCATCATCTGAAACTAAGGATACCTTAATACGCTCGGTTATTTCCAGATTAGCGCTCTTTCGTGCCTGTTGAATTAACCTGACTATATCGCGCGCTATTCCTTCCAACCTTAATTTTTCGGTGATATTGAGATCTAATAATACAAGTGCATCATTGCTTGATAAAGCAGTGATTCTTCCCGCAAACTCAGCTTTGGGTTCTAACTTTAGCTCAAATTCCTCTTCTCTTAACTCCTCGCCGCCGATTATTACTTTCCCGTTTTCAAGTTTCCAGTCACCTTTCTTGTTGGCGCTGATAATATCTTTAACTTTTTCAGGTATTCTCTTGCCTACTACTGGGAATTTAATTTGTAATCTATAAGTTGCGTATTCGTTAATCTTAGATTTATCCACGCTATTCCAAGCCTTGACATTAATTTCATCCAATATTAAATGGCTGAGTTCTTCCGAAATCACATTTGCCGCTACTCCTATGAAGGTAACTTCGGCAAGCGGCTGCCTGACCCTAACTCCTGATTCGCTTCTGATATGAAGTGCAGCTGTGCAGGCATCACGCACTCTTTCCATATCTGAAATCAAATCTTCATCAGCTTGATATATCGCTTGATCCGGGAAGGTTTCCAGATGAACGCTACCCGTATTATTATTCAGCCCAAGATAGATTTCTTCGGTAATTAACGGTAATAGCGAAGAGACGGCACGGCAAATCAGATTTAAAACACTAAATAAAGTATTATAAGCATCTATTTTATCTTGGTCATGTTCCGATTTCCAGAACCTTTCTCTTGAACGTCTGATATACCAGTTATTAACAACTTCAAGCAGATTCTCAACAACTTTAGTTGCACTTGGAGTATCATATTCATCCATTGCCTTTTGAATTAGCCCTATACTTTTAAAGCATTTAGATAAAATATATTTATCCATTAAATTTTGCGAAGAAAGATCAAAGGTTGCTCTTAAATTATCGGCGTTCGCATAAAGCGTAAAAAAGTTATATGCATTCCATAAGGGTTTGATTGCAGCTCTTAAGCTTTCTTTCATACCTCGTGCATCTTTATCAATCACTACTTCCTGACCGCGCATGACGGTTGAAGAAACCATATACCAACGCATTGCATCCGAACCTAAAGTATCAAACACTTCATTAGGATCCACATAATTCTTAAGCCGTTTAGAAAGCTTTTGTCCCCCGTCTCCTAAAATTACTCCGTGACAAATGCAATTTAAAAATGCCGGCCTATCAAATAATGCGGTTGATAACACGGTTAACGTATAAAACCAGCCGCGTGTTTGGGCTAAGTATTCAACAATAAAATCAGCCGGGAAGTTATCCTCAAACCACTGCTTGTTTTCAAACGGGTAATGCACCTGAGCAAAAGGCATTGAACCACTTTCAAACCAACAATCAAGAACATCCGATACTCTTCTCATCAATGATTTACCGGTCGGGTCTTTCGGATTAGGCCTTGTAAGGGTATCAATAAACGGCCTATGTAAATCTTTTACTTCTACTCCGAATGCCTCTTCCAATTCTTTTATTGAACCGTAAACTTCAATATTAGGGTATTTCGGATCATCACTCTGCCAAACAGGAATCGGGCAACCCCAGAACCTGTTACGTGAAATAGACCAATCTCGTGCGTTTTCTATCCATTTGCCGAACAATCCATCCTTAATATGACCCGGGATCCAATTTATCTGCCGGTTATTCTTAACCATTTTATCTCTAATCGCCGTCACTTTTAAATACCATGAAGGAACGGCTTTATAAATAAGCGGTGTATCTGTACGCCAACAATGCGGATAGTTATGCAGATATTGTTCGGTTTTTATCCAATTACCTTGCTCTTTTAATGCTTTAATTACCTGGTCATTGGCATCAAAAACTTGCAGACCTAGGAAATCTTCCACCGGATGAGTAAACTTACCGCCGTTATCGACCGGACAAACAACTTTAATGTTATTTTGCTCACATAATATTTGGTCATCCTCACCGAAACCGGGCGCAATATGAACGATACCGGTTCCATCCTCTGTAGTTACAAAGCTACCGGCAAGAACTCTAAACGCGTTTTCATGATTGGCGAAATATTTGAATAAAGGTTCGTATTGTAAGCCGACTAATTCTTTACCTTTGATCTCTAAAACAACGTTATTACCTAACTCTTTCTCGTATTTATGTAGTAAAGTGGAAGCAATAATATAATGTTCTCCGGCTTTCTCTACGCAGGAATAATCAATATCTTCTCCGACTGCCGCGGCTAAGTTTGAAGGTAAAGTCCAGGGAGTCGTCGTCCAAATTACAAGCTTGCATGATTTTCCGCTTAGTTTTCGGGGTACACTTTTAAGTTTTAGTGTTACCGTAATTGCTTTACTGCTCTTTTCCCTATATGAGTTATCCATCCTGGTTTCAAAATCCGAAACCGGTGTTTCACATGCCCATGAATAAGGTAAGACACGTTGAGATTCATATAATAACCCTTTGTCGTAAAGTGCTTTAAAAGCCCACAATACACTTTCCATGAAATTAATATCCATGGTTTTATAATCATTTTCAAAATCAACCCAGCGAGCTTGCCTAGTTACGTATGCTTCCCATTCTTTAGTATATTTAAGTACTGACTTTCTACAATAGTCATTAAATTTATCTATCCCGTATTCTTCAATAGCAATTCTTCCGCTGATACCTAGCTCTTTCTCAGCACCCATTTCAGCAGGCAACCCATGACAATCCCATCCAAATCTACGCTCAACTTTTTTCCCGCGCGTCGTCTGGTAACGAGCAAAAATATCTTTGATAAATCCGGTAAGCAAATGGCCGTAATGCGGTAATCCGTTAGCAAACGGAGGGCCATCATAAAATATAAAATCTTTATCCCCTTTAACTGATTTTTTGAAAGTATCTTCCTCCTTCCATTTTTCAATAATCTTCTCTTCAAGAGTAGGGAAATGAGGATTGGGATTAACTTCAGGATAATGCACAGGGTTATTTGTCATACTTTTCTTGGTATTTGGCAATTAATATATAATGCAATATATCTTAAGAGGTTGGTATGGTCAATAATCTTAGGCACGTACATTTTAATATTAAAATATTTGACGTTTAGTATTAATTATAGTTCTTATAACAAGTTCATTACTTATTATAGTAGTTTAGTAACTCAATATACACATCATTTATAGGCATATATTTTAGGGAATTTATTTTTAAAGGAAGAAATAAGATGGTTTTGAGCGAGCTCGAAAGTTGTGACTTAAAGAAAATATTTGAAAATGATTCGTTTAAGATGTGTCGAATCAAAGATGCTTTTACGGATAAAATATATTATTATGTTGTAAATTTACAGCAGGCTCCGGATACAAAAAATTTAGAAAAAATTTTTGAAAAATTTATTAACACAAAAGAACCTGTAGCCAAGGTCAGTTGTAACTCCGTTTTAAAATTAAACTCTAAAGAGCTGGTTATTTTTATAGATGTTTCTCCGCAATCAATAAGAGAAAAAGTATTAAACGATAAAACGGATTATCCTTATACAGTAAGTTTTAAGATCGCTAAATATCATGCTTATATAAGTATAAAAGAAAAAGCTACTGGTATTTCCGTTGATTTCGGTTTGGCACCTAAGGTTTACGGAAAGATGTTCGGTGAATCATATATCAGAAATGAAACTTTTTATGATAAAAAACATTTTAAAAAAAGAAAAACGGAAGGATTCGGGCAGGAAGACCTGGATGAGATATTTGAGAGAGAAGCACGTGAGCACATCAGTGACTGGGCATCAATGGAAATCGAAATTGACGTTACTGCGGAACAAATCAAAAAAGTAGAAATTTTCTTACGTAAAATAAGCAAGCGATTTTATAATGAAGAATATATTTTAATCGGAAAAAATTGCGTGGATTTTGCAAATAAAATTTTTAATATCCTGTTCGGAAAGGGAAGTTTTATGGAATACTGTATGGATGACAGTTTGGAATTACAGGATAAAGGAGTGTTATATGCTTTTCTTTCGGCATACCCTAAAACTGCACCGAAGTTTATACCTCAGATACTGAATGCCTTGACTACTCTTAAATTTGAAAAAAATTTACTGGAATTATTGAACGATGGTCACTTAAGTATTAACACTTATTCGGATCGAGTTTTATTGAACGCACTAGATTCCATGGCGGAAAAATTTATTGGAAAGAAAGGATTTAAATTACTAAACGATGCTTTCTTTAATCATATAAAGTGCTTTGATGATAGTGTGAATACTAAGCTTCATGTAGCGGCATACAATAGCAATCAGGAATTATTTGACTGCTTTTCTGCAACTTACTTATCAACTCATAAAAATAGTGTCAATTGTCTGGGCGAAAGCCCGCTGCACATCGCAGCCGCCAAGAGTTATTTATTTACCGAAAAACTTTTGAAAATAGGAGCAAACCCTAATCTTCCTAATGCTAAAGGGTTAACTCCGCTTCATATTGCCGTTGCTTCCAAACTCGATAAAGAAGAAAAATATAAAATAGTTGAAGCTTTATTAAATGCGGGAGCTAATCCTAACTATCTTGATGTCACGGGTTACGTTAATGTTTTGGTTGAAGCGGTTAAGACCGATGATGTTAAATTATTTCAATTAGTTCTTAACGCGTGTTATAACAGAGAAAATTTAAGAGATTTCATATTTTCCAAAGAGTATGGATATAATTTCGGAATTGACTTTACTAATCCTGACGGAAAAAACCTTGCTCGTATTGCTGTTGATAAGAATAAAACGGAAATGATAAGATATTTTAAAATAAATCATTATAAACTTTTCGGGCAAAAAGCCGATGACGGCCATACTCCAAAGGAATTTGAGCAGAAACTGGAAGATTGGGTTGGGGGTGAATTAAAATACCCTTTTCAAATAGAAAATTTTCCATTTAAATCTAATCAAGAGTCAGATGATATGGAAAAAAGCAGTTTTGAAGAACAATATGCTGAAATAATTATGTATTTCTCTTTTTTTAATAATTATGTGTATTTTATGGAATAATTATATACAATATTAAGTATAGTTAATCCAGCTGACAAACAAGCAGCAAATTAAGATAAACTGTTTATAGCTTACGTTAGTATAGTAATACATAATTATTTAAATTGACGAGTTGTAACAAATTTATTAATTATCGAATTAGTATTGTATTTAATAAGTATTAGAAATTTATGGCTCTTGATTTAATCACCGCACAAAATAGATATTTTATTCATAGGACGGAGGCTCTTAAATTAGAGGTGCTGAAAAATTCAAATATCAGAATATATGATATAGATGATGAAATAACCGGTACAAAAAATCATTATGTTATCGGGCTTAAAGATAGTCCTTCTCTAAATATAGAGGAAGAACAAACCTTAAAGCTGTTCTTAGAAGGTAAAACAGAGCCTGTCGTTAATGACGGATATAACTCAATGATTAAATTAGATTCAGGTGAATTGGTAATCTTTAGAGATACTCCTTCCGATATAGTGCGAAAAGTATTAAATGATACAACTGAATATCCTTATCTCATGAGCTTTAGAATTGTTAAAATGCATCATTATATCAGTATACAGGAAAAAGAAACCGGTGTTTCATATGAATTCGGTGTTGCCCCAAAAACATATAATAGTATTTTTAGTACACCTTATATCAGAAATGATACCCTTTATAATTTAAGACATTTTAAAGAAAAAAAGTATCCTAAAAATATATCTCAAGAACATGGAAAAATTTTTGAGACTCTTTATTCTAAAGATATTCTTGATTCTGCATCAATATCAATTAATTTTGATTTAACAGCTAAACAAGTTCAAGATTTCGAAATATTTTTAAGGGGGGAAAATAGCAAATTATCTAAAGAATGGTATATACATTTTAATTTTTATTTTCTATTTAGTAATAATTGTTCTGATTTCGCTAGTAAAATTTATAAAAAATTATTTGGCAATGGTCATTTTGGTGAATATATTACTTCTGAAAACTTGGATTTTAATGATAAAGGAGTATTGTATACATTTATTTCTTCACGTCCGAATAAAGTTTTTCAGTTTCCTTCAAAAATTATGGACGGTTTGTCTGATACAGCTTTTGATAGAAGCTGTTCGGAAATATTAAACGAGATAGTATTAAGTTGGAGAGGGAGCTCATTATCTCAACTCTTGGATAATGTATCGAATGCTATAAATAAGACTTTTTATATAGAAAATATTTCCGAGTTTTTAAGTAACACATTTTTAAAGTTTGGTAGCTATCTTGGTAACAGAGATGTCCAATATTTCCTTTATACCCGTGTCGGAAAATATAAATATGCTTATGACGAAAGCTTCTATGGTAATACTAAATTGCATGTTGCTGCATATAACAATGATTTATATTATCTTGAGCAGCTTCCGGAAAAAGAGTTCTTTGTTATTGATGTAGTTAACCAATTTGGGGATAGCCCGCTACATATTGCAGTAAAAAAAAGTTATGAGTTCGCTTTAAAATTATTGGAAAAAGGAGCTAATCCTAATACTCTGAATAACAAAGGTGATACTCCGCTGCAGTACGCTATATCTTCTAATTGGGATAAAGAAAAAAAGCATAACTTAGTCGAGCTTTTGCTCGAAAAAGATGCTAATCCTAATCTTGTTGATCACACCGGTGATTCCAACGCTTTAGTTGAAGCGGTTAAAGCTAATTGTAGCGTAGAGCTTTTTAAATTAATTTTAAGTTATTGTAATAAACCTGTTAATATATTAGAAGATATTTCCAGTATAGGAATTAACTTTACTGATACTCAAGGAAAAAATTTAGCACGCATTGCAGTTGAGAAAAAAAATGAACAAGTTAAATCATTTCTTAAGGAAAATTATAATTATTTGTTTAGACAGAAAACCGTTGATGGACAAACCGTAGAAGAGTATGAGGCAAGGATGGAGAATTGGGATAGGGGAGAACTTAAATATCCATATGAACGGATATTTTTTCCTTTTAAGTATAATCAGAAAACCTATGATGTTCACAAGAAGAAAACTATAAAGCAGCAAAACCCCACATATGAGCCTACTTCTTCTTATAGCGAAGAAGAAAACTATTGTGTCAAAGAAAATATTTACGAGAATTATGAGTATATTTGGATATAAAAAAAGAATCGAATAAGAGCATAGTTCATGCGGCAGTTGCTTTTTTCATAATTTTCATTATCGTATAATTAAAGAATATAAAAATATACATATGAAATTTTTTATTGACAGCTGTGATATAAAGGAAATTGAAGCCTTACATGAATTGGGATTGGTCGATGGGGTGACTACCAACCCGTCACTAGTTGCAAAAACAGGAAGAATCTTTTCCGAAGTTTTAAGAGAAATTTGTAACATTGTTAAAACTTCGGTTAGTGCCGAAGTAATATCCACCGACTATTCGGGAATGATGAAAGAGGCTGAAGAGCTGCTGAAGATAGGCAATCACATTACTATTAAAGTTCCGCTTACCTGGGATGGCTTAAAAGCTTGTAAAACATTAACCGATGATGGGCATATGGTTAACGTTACGCTTTGTTTTTCTTTAGCCCAAGCATTGCTTGCGGCGAAAGCAGGTGCAACTTATATATCTCCTTTTGTCGGTAGACTCGATGATATCGGGCAATGCGGTATGAATCTGATTGCCGAAATTTGTGAAGCTTTCCAACATTACCCTAACATCACTACCCAAATATTAGTTGCCTCGGTCAGAAGCCCGCAACATATCATAGATGCTGCAAGGATGGGAGCTGATATTGTGACCGCCCCGCCGCAGATAATTAAACAGATGTTTAACCACCCTTTAACTGATAAAGGCTTAGATATCTTTTTAAATGATTGGAAACAGGCTTATGAAAAATAGGATTTTCTCACTCATTTTTATAAGTTCATTATCAGTTGTAAGTACAGCGGTTGCAAAGGATAACCTTAATGATCTGACGGCTTATATGAAATATTTAACTGAGAGAGATACGGTTCTAGCGCAAAATATCGCGAACGCGGATACACCGGGATTCAAACCTAAAGATTTATCGGATTATAGCCAGAACTCTTTGCAAGGAATGAAGCTTACAATTACGAATTCAAAACATTTAAGCTTAGAAGGAGAATCTAAGTTCCATGTTATGAACAGTGAAATACTTGAGTTAAAACCTAATGGAAATGCTGTAACTATTGAACATGAGCTGCAAAAGAAGAGCGAAAATGCAGTTAAACTGCAGGAAATAGCAAATATATACAGTAAATCCAAAGGTATGTTGAAAACTGCAATTACGGGGCACAATTAACCATATATGAAGTGGGGGAGGGGGATGCTGAAATTTTTTGCTTTATTTAATATATTAGCTATTACTTCATATGCCGGTGAAGGAGATAGCCTTAGTTCTGCGATTGCTATATCTGCAGCCGGAATGCGTGCTCAAAACGAGCGGCTTAAAATTATTACTCAGAATATTGCAAACAGTGAAGTAACGGGCGCTAATCCGAATGAGGATCCATACCGCAGAAAGCAAATAATTTTCAAAAATGTATATAATGATAACTTAAAAGCAGTAACGGTAAAAGTTGATCGAATTACTCCCGATAAATCCGATTTTATTTTAAAATATGAACCTAACCATCCTGCAGCCGATGCAAACGGGTACGTGAAATATCCTAATATAAATAACGTAATCGAATCCGTTGATGCTAAAGAAGCGCAACGGACTTTTGAAGCAAATTTAAGCGCTATGGAAATAGCAAGAGCAAATCAATCTAAAATAATTGACCTGATGAGGTAAATAATAAAATGCCTACAAGTAAAATTTCAACTAATCATTTTAATAAGGCGGTCAATGCTTATAATAAAGCATTGACTAATAATAAGGCAATTGCCCCGAGCAAAGAACAACAGCAGATAGCACAGCCGCTTAACGTGCTTAGAGCCGGGGATGTCATTGATGTTGTGAGCAAGCAATCGGCGAGCTTTTCCGGTTTAGTAAGTGAAATAGTAGCTCCTCAGATAAAAAAGATTCAGGAAGGTGAGAAAAAATCTACAAAAGTTATAAATTCCAAAGAAGATTTAGTTGAAGTTGCGGCAGCAATAAACAGTGCCGGAACTGCTTTAGATATTATAGTTACCGTTCGTGATAAATTTATAAATGCCTATCAGGAAATTTTAAAAATGCCTTTATAGGGGTATAGCTAAAACACCTATTTAAGTAATAACTGCTTTTCTTATAACGCACTATGCCGTGCATTATTTCTCTAATTCAACGAAAAACAGACTATAATAAATATAGGTATATTTTTATTCAATTTCTTCTCATTTACTAAGAACAAAGTATATAAAAAAACATATTAGGAGAAAACCTATGACCGCTTGGAAAGATATATTAAAACCTATTATTATGTTTTCCAGCCATTCCGATCCGATTGCACCCAAGTTGATTATAAATGAGCTCAGTACTCTATACGATAAAGGATATAAAGTAATCTGTTTTAGAGCTTGATAAGCAGAAACTCGTACATTCTTTTTTAAATCAGTTAAAGACTTTAGAGAAAGCGATTGAAAAAGAGGGAGCAGTACGAGATTTAATCCGGCATTAAAAAACCTTATCATAGAAGGCTGTAAAATTGGGTTTAAATTTGCTAATATAGATCCGCAGTCCTTAAATGATGCTTTGCAGGATATTATGAATAATGATGCCGAAGCTTTTGAGTTTAAATTGAATCCGAGAGATACGTTTATGTCGTGGGAGAATATAAAATATGCGTATAAATATCAAGGAGGGGTTATAGGCTTATTCGGGCACATGCATCATGAACTGGAATCCTTAATTGAACAGCAATTGCAAAGTAAAGCTGAATATCAGAATATTAAGCCTGTATATATACTTCCAAGGGATCCGGCTACTATTGAATATTTTGAGACTGAAATAGCAAACAATGACAGAGATTTAATAACTTATTATTCATACCATAAAGAAATAATGAAGATTTATTTCCGCCTTATGGTATTCATGTAATGGATGAAAGTGCGGATAATCTTGAAAATAAACATCCGATACAAGATTTATTGGATGGCAGCTATTATGATAGCAGGCAATACCATACTGAGCTATAAAGATATAGTTTTAGAGTAAAGTAAAACCGGTCAAATTAAAGTTAATACCGGCTTATCTTAAAAACAACATTCTGCAAAATAATAATATAGCGTATTAAGAGTTGAATATACTACATACATGGAGCATAGTTGAACTATAAAAAATTAAACTAAGTTTGCGCATAAATGACTATGTCATTTATAAAACGCACGTGCCATAAATGGCGGCAAGGCACGCGCTTCTTGCTATTCTTATTATCTGAATTTTCAGTTGTAGGCTATATAGTCATATTAAACTTAACTTATTGTATTTGAATAAACGCGTTAGATATTCAACTTAATTTACTGTAAATTTTGGTATTACCGTAGCTTATCAGAATAATTAGGAGTAAAAAATTATTTCTTATGCTGAACTCGGATATTTTTTTATATTATTTCTTTATAACCTAAAGCTTACGGCAATAGTAAAGTCCGGTATTCTTAATTAATAACAGCTTTTAAGAGCATGGGATAAGAAAGTAATACCACAATTAAGTTAAAATATAGTTAAATAAGATGCAGTGAATCAAGGAGGAAAAGGAAGATGAAACAATTTAATTTTTAACTGCCGAATCAGCAAGAGATGCTATAGAAAGATATTTATTAATATAAAAAGGAATGTTGTTTGAAAGCTTATAAAATACTTATTTATAGGTTTTAGAAAAATTTAATTTCTTAAATTAGTTATAATCATTATTTTATAATGGTGGGTCTGGGAGGAGTTGAACCTCCGACCTCACGCTTATCAGGCGTGCGCTCTAACCACCTGAGCTACAGACCCATTACCATCTTATTCAGATGGAGTGATTGAAATGAAAATTCTGTTTTTTACTTTACGACAGAACTCAACTCTACCCTCAGATAATGCAAAAAGCGTATGATCTCTTCCCATACCCACATTATCACCGGCATAAAACTTAGTACCTCTTTGTCTTACGATAATATTGCCCGGAATTACGTGCTCACCGCCGAATTTTTTAACTCCAAGTCTTCTACCTATGGAGTCTCTTCCGTTCCTACTACTACCACCGCCTTTTTTCGTTGCCATTTATTTATCTCCCTTAAATCCAGACTTAGGAAACTATCTCTTTGATCTTAAGCACAGTAATTAATTGTCTGTGCCCTTGCTTCCTACGATAGTTATGCCTACGTTTTTTCTTAAATACAATAATTTTATCAGTTTTTTTCTGCTCTAATACTTCCGCTTTTATCATAGCATTACTAAGAAGCGGGTCACCAATTTTATCACCAGCGGATAAAACTTTATCTAACTCAATTACTGAACCGACTTCACCTTGAAGTTGTTCAACTTTGATTACATCACCTACTTTAATATGATATTGCTTGCTTCCTGTCTCAATTACCGCAAACATACTTGCTTCCAAATTGTTCAATTGAGCTTACCTTTTACATTCTTCATCAATAAAAGTCAACTAGTATAAGTAGGATTTTTTCAATAACTGATAATATTATAGTATAATAAGTTTTTATTGTAATTAAGTTTGCTTTGATATAAAAAATAATACTTGTTTTGGCCCCTGTGGTGGAATGGTAGACGCGGTAGACTCAAAATCTATTGTCCTTCAGGACATGCTGGTTCAAGTCCGGCCAGGGGCACCACTTCGGAATCACCTTCCAAAAACTCCCTTAAAACCGAGAATGGGAGCGATATTGCGGCGGTTCTATACTTCCTGTTTCGATTATATGCGAGTGGATGCGTAAAAGTAGCTTTTAGCAGTCTTCTCTTACCTATTAGGTCGCCGCTTATCCGGTATTTGTGCGGGTTTGCAAGGAATTGAAAAGTGGTTCTAGCCAATTCTTCAAAGTTATCGTCAACCCGCCCGCAATTCTTAATTTTATCCTCAAGCATGATACGCTGTTCTTCAAGCAATTTGATCTGGCGCTCATAGCTTGTAACCAATATCGCGGTATGTGCCGCTATCCTTAATTCATTTTTCTTCCAAGGGAAACTCTGTAATTCAACATAATTTTTATTATAGTATTTTTCAGGGTATTAGTCCTTCTCTATCTAAAAAGGGTTGTGTCTCAGTTTATCCGGTAAGAGCATGTCACCCCCCCCCCCCCCCCCCCCCCCCCCCCCCGGTTGCAGCACAAATTGATATAA